>NZ_BROD01000002.1 GCF_024345225.1 Clostridium sp. TW13 | reverse complement strand
AAAAAATAACTGCTGGTATTCAAGGTAGTGTTAAAGGTGGTATTAGTATTTTTAATTTTGATATTGGGGGAAACGTATCTTATACTGATGATGGCCAGACAAGAGACACATTTACATTTACATTAACCCCATCAGATTTGGAACATTCTAAGCCAGTTCTATTTGCTGTAATAAGCCAAAAGTTCCAATAGACTAAACATTACAAATTAAAGTAACAAAATTATCCCCTTTTAACTCCTATAAAACTGTAATTACAAAAGTAGAAGGCCAAATTAGCCTTCTACTTTTTATTTATAGGGGAATTATTATTTGTCTTCTAAACTAAGATCTATCTTAAAACTCTTCTATCCTTCCTAACTTTTAAGAAAAGAATAATATCTGTGGCACCAAGTTTTCATCATACTTTTGAATCAAGCTGTATCCTATGCCTGCAAGACCGTTGATAAAGGATAAGGACTCCTTATCATAGTCAATATTTTCATACATAGTGCCGTCTAAGATGCTTTCAATTATGTTGTTGTAGGTGTTTATACATCTATTTTTAAGAATAGGATTCTTTGAAACCTTGGCTGCGTAGTTTAAAATCTCTAGGTTTCCTATTTGACCATAGCCATAATAAGGGTTGTCTCCAAGGCCTTTCTCTATAACCATATTAACAAAAAACTCTATTTCCTCATCTAATAGTAGGTCCTTATACCCTGCATCCTTTAACATAAGCCTGCTTAAAAGGATTCCTGATAGCCCATTTAGCCAGTTATTTTTAAGCTTACTTTTTTCCTTTTCATATAGTTTTCTCTCTAAAGATAAGATGTAAGCTATAAATTCTTCCACACCTTCATCACTTTTCATTGGGATAAGCTTTGATAAATAAGCTATGATCCCTGACAAACCATAGGCAAAACCTACATTAAATACATCCTTGCTGTCTAGAATTTTCACCTGCTGCACCACATTTTTATAGGCAATGTTTATAAGATCAAGGGTGGTTTTTTTTAGCTCCTTGTCATCAATATCGTTGTAAATACAAGTTAAAATTCCTATAATTCCTGCGCTGCCATCCATTACATTTACACATTTGCTACCCATAAGTCTATATAAAATTGATATATTATCCTTTATAAATTCCTTAATATCTTCCCTGCCTGTTAGCTTATATAGCTTGGCTAAAGTGTAAAACATACCGCTAATACCCTTAAAAGCTCCTAGGGGAAGATCTATGTTTTTGTTTGCATTTTCTATATAACGTTTCACAACCTCCATAGCTTCAAAGGCAGAACTTATAAAATATTCCTTCTTGCTTGAAGCTCCTAAATAAGCTAGGAATAAGGCTATGCCGTTGTTTCCTTCATATAAATTGCTTCCAATTATAGATACAGTATTATTTTCTAAGGTATCTATCCAAGTTCTTTCAATCTTAGAATTCTTGTAACCTATAATGCCCTTTTCAATTATATAGTCCCCAAGCTTCAAGGCCACAGTTAAAAGATGCTCACTGTTAAGCTCTGTTTTAAGTTCATTTTTTGAAAAACAAACCCCATTGTTATAAATATGCTTCCTTGAAAATCTAGCATCTATAAAGTTTAGCTGCCTTTTAAGATCTTGATTGTTAAGCATTTGAATTTTAATTAATATATAATTAGCAATGCTAGAATCCTTCCCTAAATTTGTGCTTATAAGCCTAGTTACATTAAGCTTTTCTTCTAAAACTATATTATAAACAATCTGAAAACCTTCCTTTATATATTCAATATATTCTTCCTTAAATTCTAGCTTATTAAAGGTTAAAATCTCTTGCTTGTAAATTGATCCATCAAGTATATTTTTTGCAATGTCATCACAGAAAAATGCTCTCCTTGGCTCTATAATGTTTATGTCACTAAAATCTACAATAACTGGGCTGTCACCTTTAATCAGAATATTTTCTAAGTTTACATTTCTTAAATTCAGAATATATATAATAGCTAAAAGCTCTCCCAGCTTTAAATAAAATCTGTCAGCCTGAAGCTTATTTTTAGAAGACTCATCTTCTATAAACTCACTGAAAATATAACCCTCGCTTTCTATAAAGTCCTGTATATATAACCGCTTTTCCTTTTGAAGCTTTTTATTTATCCATTTAACTACTCTATTAAAAATACTTAAGACTTCAGAATTCTTCCTGTAAAGAAAGACCTTATCACCATCACTGAAAGTAACTAATTTTACAAAACCACTATAAGATCTTATGGAGGCTATCTCCTTTGTATCTTCAAATTCACAATAAACCTTACTTACTAAATTTACACTTTCTAATAAGGAAGAAAAATATTTAGCTGCAATGTGATTTAAATCTGCTGAACTGGACTTTTTTGAACTTTCTTTTAAAATAGAGCATAAATCTTCTGTGGCATTTTTTATAAAAGAATTTTTATCATAAATAAATTCTTCTTTATGTAAGCTGTCTGAAAAGCTATTTATAAACTCATTAAAATTCCTATTTACCAATTCATTATCATCAATTGTTAGCATACTTCTCACTCTCCTTTCTCATTATTGGTCTTGAAAAATAACCATGTCACACTGACTTTTTTATTTTTCAAGATTCCTTGTTCATACTAAAAATATAACATGCAATTTAAGGAGAATTTTACTTTGATAATATATGCCTTATTTTTAGTAAATTCCGAGATAACTAAGACTATAAAAGCTCAGGAAGTAAGGATTTTTTGCTACAGAAAAAATATAGTTTAAAATCATATCTTTTGGGGAAGATATCATGATGTAATGAAAAGAATATATCATGATATCATTATAAGATGATATCATGATATAGCAATTTAAACTAATCAGCCTATTAGATCTAAAATTTAGCTGTTTGTTTACATAAGACATCTGAAAATAAATAACAAGTCCAAATAGACTAGCAGATGGACTTATTTACTTTTTGAAGATGTCTAGATGTAGTTTTATTATTGCAACCTATCTATTAATTAAAATTAGTATCTAAACCTTCTAATGTTTTCTTTGCTTCATAGCTTAATTTTATCATCATAATGAAATTTACCAATGGAATAAACATTAAAATTACTACTTTTAGCACAATTTTTCCTTTAACTCTAATTGCTCCATTTATTGACATAACCATAGACACTGCGTACATTATAAATAGCGCAAAAATCATATAAGGTGCATAGATAATTACCATGGGACTAAATGAAGATACTACTATTACAAAAAAGCAGATTGGTACATGAATTATAGTAATGTATAGTGTATACCATATTGAATATTGTAATAAACTCCTGCCTTCTTTTAATCTGATGTGTTCATTACTTTCCTTGATAGCCATTGAATTTTTAGAAAGTGGTTTTATATTAATTTTTATTATTACTCCCATTATTACAAGTGTTGTACTTGCTACAATTAAAAAATTAAGCAGTATTTGAAATTCTGCTGAACCACCTAACAAGATTAAAAGGTTAATCAGCTGATCTGGATAAGTATAGAGAATAAAAGGTAATAAAAACAATGAAGTAGAAATCATTAAAATTCTACATATATTACTTCTTCTATTCTTAATTAGAATAAGCAATATTATAAGAATAATCATTATTACTAATATTCTATTATTTAATATAGCACTCATTTTATAGCCCCCAAATTTCCTAATATTTATTTTAAAACATAGACTCTGATTAATACAAACTACTATAAAATTTATATTATCAACTCATATGAAAATTATACCACATAATTCTTTTAATGGTAAAAGCTATTGCGCAGTTAACAATTTTGCCAACTACGTAATAGCTCCTTATTACGCTATTATTAAAATCATCTGTTTTTGACTTTGGTTGTTGTGATTTAGGAACACCCAAGGTAAACACTACCTTACTGTTATCCCAAGTTACTGAACCAACTGAATTAGCAGTGCTATTAATATCAACATTAGAGTCAATATAACCAAAATCCTTCAAGCCGCCTAAAAAAGCAACTCTCATTTCTGGATTTTTTATACCTTCTTTCATTAATTTAATTACATAAACTATAAAGATTTAAATTAATGAAATATAAACCTAATATTAAATTAAATATTTTTCCTACAACCACCCTGTTGTTGTTTTATTTGTTTTTATGTTTTTATTGTTTATATGTTTAGACCTAGCGTAAAGTCAGTTATATCAAGGCTTTAAAATTTTTAATAATACAAATGACTACCGTACTAATACAAATAGCTACCCAACTAATACATTTGGCTACCTAACTAATACAGATGGCTACCTTAACTAATACAAATAGCTACCTAACTAATACAAATGACTACCTTAAATAATACATTTAGCTACCCATTAACTAATACATCACTATTGCCTATGTATTAGTTAGTGATATAATCATCCTATGAGGTGGATTTATGAACGAGAATTATCTAGTTACTAAGGCAAATACTTTAATAACATCAAATTATGATTTAAGTTTAGAAGAACAAAGAATTATATTAACTTTAGCTAGTACAGTGCAGCCTACAGATGAGGATTTTAAACCTTACAAGTTTAGCATTAAGGACTTTATTCATCTTTTGGGCATTGAGGATAAGAGAAAATACACAAAGATTCCGAAGATCACAAAGGAACTGATGCAAAAGGTCTTAGAGATTAAGCAAGGCGATGACATTCTTCAAGTGGCTTGGCTATCTTCTGCCCATTATAGAAAAGGCACAGGCACCATTGAACTTGAGTTTAGCCCAAAGCTTAAACCTTTTATGCTGGGCTTAAAAGAATTCTACACCAGCTATAGGTTAAAAAACGTGCTGGAGCTTAAAGGAAAGTACTCCATTAGAATGTACGAAATTTTAAAATCAAATGAATTTAAAAAATCTGCAGAAATAGAAGTGGATGAACTTAGAAAAATTCTAAAGGCAGACACAGGCTCTTATCTGGTTTATCAAAATTTTAAAAATAGAATTATAGTGCAGGCACAAAGGGAGCTTCAAGACAAAACAGACATAAGCTTTGACTTTGACGAGATAAAAACAGGGAAAAAGGTTACCAGCATAAAGTTTTACATAAATTCAAATAAAAATAAGATAAATGAAGCTATAAACCTAATTCCACAGCCCCTAAATGAAGAAAACCTATCTTCTGAAGAAAAAAGTGAAGGTTTAGAAGAAGCTATAAATACAATTGTTTCTATGATGAAGGATAAAAATATCACCCCTTCAGAAGCTCTAAAAATATATAACAGCTCAGAAGGAGATATAAATCAAATAAATAAGGTATACAATCACTTCAAAAACAAGGAAGCTGAAAATTTTGTGGGACTTATGCTCTCTCAAGTTAAACCAGGAGCCTTCAATGAACCAAAAGTAAATTCTAAAACCACTAACTTTCATAACTTTGAAGAAAGAAATTATGATTATAAGGACTTAGAAAATAAACTGCTTGGATGGGATGAGTAATAGAGAGAATGGCGTAAAGTCATTCTTTTTTTTCTTAAACCAATAATATACTATTATGCTAGTTTTAGGTTCTCTGATCTCTTTTTTAAGCATAACTTTGTGAAAATCAAAGCTTAGATATCCCTTACATTTCAAATTGTAAAGTTTACTCTTATCTCCAGTTACTTTACATATAATTACATACAATTGTATAATTATTACTGTTAAATAGCTATTTATGAAATTAAGATCAAAATTGTATGTTAGGGGGATAATTTTATGAAAAAAAAGAAAAGTTTATTGAAACTTTTAGTTACTGCCATTACTGCTGCAAGCTTAGTTACAGCAACTTCAACAGGTTCCTTTGCAGCAGCAGCTAAAACAACAACTGGCACTGCACTATCCGATACTCCTTTATATAGCTTTAGTGTTATTTCAGATTGTCACGTAAACGTAAATGATGGGGATAGAAATGTTAATTTCACCAATGCACTACAATGTATAAAGTATAAATTTGGTAGTGATAGTTGCATAGTTATGAATGGTGATGTAGTTGATGATAACAGTGAGTACGATACTTTAGGTAAGCTTATTAGCTCTGCAAATTCTGGTAAAAGGTTACCATATATCTATTTTAACTATGGCAATCATGAGTTCGATGACCACCCTGGTGATTCTCCTCATGTAGAAAACTATAATCAATCTCTTGATACCTTTATTAGAGAAACAAATAGAATTCAAACTAATTACTTAAATCATAGCGATGCTGTTCGTGATGCTGGCAATTCCTATGATTGGAAGTATGTAAAGGGAAATCTATTTTTCTTCTTGGGAACTGACAAGCTAGCCTATGATCAACAAATTAACTGTGCTGATCTTAATCGTAACTATCAGTTAAGTCATTTATTTAGTAAATTAAATTCTACTAGCGGATGGAAGTTTGTTTTCTGCCATCAACCTCCACACGGAACAGTACAAGGTTCAGATTGGACAAATTGTATTTGTGAACGTAGCTATAATGATCCTAATGGTGATTATTTTGAAAATAATATTAAACAATATAATAAGACTATAATGTTTACCAGCCATACTCATAGAGATTTTAATCAATACAAAAATGCACCTGACGGATCCAAGGATGCATTTGGCGGAAATAACGATGATTTTTACCAATTAGGAGGATGTTCAGTATTTAATACTTCTTCAGTGAAATACTGCGCCCAAGGTTTGCATGTTATAGTATATAGTGACCATGTACATGTTGATGGTGTACAATATAAATCACCAACAAGCGTTTCCTTTGTATCTAAGAGAGACGTGCGAAATTAAAAAACCCTTTATCTTAATATATAAGAATGGCGAAAGTCATTCTTTTTTTTTTATAAACAGCTTTCAGCAAATCTTTTGGTAAAAATCATTGCAATTCTTTGTTTGGTATTACTAAAACAGTCTCCTTACTCAGAAAATCACTGTTTTTTGTCCCAAACTATAAGGAGCCTATTATTCTTACTTTAAGTGCTTTAATCTAGCATTTTAGGCATAACTTTTTGAAATTTTTCATCATATTTTCTTAAAATTAGTCTTCTGTAGCAAAATACAACTCCAGCGCCTATTTACATATAATCTCACTTATGTATATAATTATTACAGGAATTAAATTATTAAAAAAGTTTTTGCATAATTCAACAAACAACCTTATTGGTTTGTTTAATAAATAGATACCTTAAAAATTAATATCTCCCTCAGGATAGTTTACAAGAAAGAGCTACCTTATTTATAAATTAAATAAGGATGCTCTTTTCTTTTTATATAATTTATAGTTTACAGAGTTTCTTACTTATTAACAAATCTAATGTAATTACAAACTATTACATATATCCACTATTTGTATCTCAAAAAACTAAAGTTTTATAATACATGTATTTTAACAAGAAAATCTATGAAATTTTAAAGTAAATATAGGACTATAACTTTCAAAAAGTGTATCATGCTACTTGCATAGTTTTATGATACACTTTATAATTTTATCATGAAAGAATTTAAGGAGATGACAATATGTTATTTAATAGAAGTAAATCTTATGAAGATATATGTCCTGCACTAGACACTAAAAAGTTAATTATGCTGGTAAAAAAATTACTTCCTGATGTAGTTTTCAATATGGCTAGCTTAGAAGGAAATCCATTCACCTACCCAGAAGTTCAAACTTTACTAGATGGAATTACTATAGGCGGACATAAGGTAAGTGATGAACAGCAGATTTTTAGTATTAGAAATGCGTGGAGTTACTTATTTGATATAGTAAGTCAAAACAAAGTTATTCTTAATGCTGTTACTTTTAATGAATTCAATCATATAGTTGCTGAAAATGAAGCCTTAATCAGTGGAGCCTTTAGAACAGGTCAAGTTAGAATAGCTGGTACAGAATTCATGCCTCCAAAAGCTGAAGACTTAGAAAATATATTTGAAAGCGAATTACCTGAATTAATAAAAAGATGCAAAAGCCAAACAGAGTTAGCTTTTGACATATTCCTATGGGGCGCTCTAAATCAATTTTATTATGATGGTAACAAAAGAACTTCTAGATTAATTTCTAACATGATTTTAATATATAACGGCCAAGGAATTTTTAATATTAAAGCAAAGGATAGATTAGAGTTTAATACTTTAATGGTTGAGTTCTATAACACTAGAGAAGCAGATAATATTTTTGATTTTCTATACAACAATTGCCTAGAAAGATATTAGGCATATAAACTTATTTATTTTTTGAAGATTCCTTAGTACTTACTATTTTAGGATATCTTAATTAAAGGAGAATTGCTTTAAAATGAATTATAGTTATGAACGTGTAAGCACCACAAAGCAGGATGAACGTAGGCAAGAGCTTGCCTTTAATAATATAAAAATAGATAAAAGGTACCTTGACAAAGTCAGCGGAAAAACCAAGGACAGACCTGAACTTAACAAGCTTATGTTAGACTCCAAAGCTCAGGACAACATCTATTGCGAGAGCATTAGCAGGCTTGGAAGAAACGTGGATGACTTAAGATATCTCTGCAGCTACTTTAAGGATAAGGATGTAACAGTGCATTTTATAAAGGAAGGCTTCAATACAAAGGGAGATATGTATAAGTTTATGCTCACCATTTTAGGAGCTGTAGCTGAAATGGAAAGAGAAATAACTGCTGATAGAGTTCGTGAAGGTCTTGAAAAAGCCAAGATCTTTGGAACTAAGAGTGGAAAACCTATAGGCAGACCAGAAACCACCCTTCCAAAGGAATTTCCTAAATATTATAGAAGGTGGACCCTAAAGGAAATCACCGCAGTAGAATTTGCAAAGCTTCTAGGGGTAAGCAGAGCCACCCTTTATAGATATATAAAGCATTATGATGCTAATTTAGAGAAGTAGATAAAGGCTTAATTTTTCTGTAATTACAGAAAAAAACATATTGTATAAGTACCATTTAGGATGGAAACTGAATTTAAGCTTTCAGCTTATTATGTATTACATGGTGTACAGCACTGGGATAACAATTTATGAGCTAACTATAACTTCAATTAAATTTATTCTTAAAAATATAGGAAACAGCATATAAACTGCTGTTTCCTATATTTTTATAAATTAACCACTTCATCAAAATCATCCATAAGCTCTTCATTTAAATGGTGAGTTATAAGAAGTACCGTAAGATTTTTATTCTTCAATAAAGCAGACTCTACTTCCATAGCATTCTTTTTATCTAGGGCAGAAGTGCCTTCATCTATTATAAGCACAGGCTTTTTTCTAATCAAAGCCCTTGCTATAGCTATACGTTGTTTTTGTCCTCCTGAAAGATTGTTCCCATCTTCACTTATTACAGTATTTAGTTTATCTTCTAAGGAGTAAACAAATTCATTTAAACAACTTTCCTTTAAAGCTCTGTCCATTTCTTCCTTGCTAAAGCTTTCATTCAAGGTGATATTTTCTTCTATAGTGCCACTAAATACATAAACATCTTGGCTGATATATGCAATGTTGTCCCTTATACTTTGGGAATCATATAGTTTTATATCCTTATTATCAATACAAATCTTCCCTTTATATCCCCTTAGATGTCCCAAGATTAATTTAATCAAAGTAGATTTTCCACTGCCACTAGCCCCTAATATTGCGTACTTTTTGTCCTTCTCAAAGGTAAGAGAAACATCCTTTAAAACTTCCTTAGCTTCATAACTAAAATCTAAATTTCTTAATTCAATAGCTTTATTGAATTCAGGACAGATGACCTTCCCACTATTCTCTACATTATCTATATTGAACTTTTCAAAAATAGGCTTAGTAGATTGTATAGCTGTTCTTGATCTTAATATATTAGAAACTGCACAAAAGAAGGTCCCTGCTAGACTTCCTGCGGGCAGAATATTGCCTATGCTTGTTAAGCCAATAACTGATAAATACCCTGTTATAAAGTTTATACCGATTTGAGAAAATATATTGGTAAGTCCAATCAATTCACTGACTAAGGTTTGTTTTTGCCTAAAGGTATATTTAGCTCCTTCTAAAGCCTCAGACCCCTTTGAAATATTATTTTTTAATCTAGATAATAAATTATAGCTATACAATATTTCATGACCATTAATAGTTTCCTTGGTGACCTTCACAAACTCCTCCTGCTGAATGGACATATTCTTTGAGTACTTTTCAATAGTTTTATTCATTAGCTTTGGCACCACTGACATTATTATAAGCATTATTATTGAAGATATAGCCACCCAATAATGGATAAAAAATAAGCCTCCAAGTGAAAACACCACTGTTGCCAAACCGTAGACAATTGTGAAAATAGAACTAAAGCCTAAGTTTTCAATTTGACTTATATCATTGGTTAACCAAGAAACATAGCTGCCAGTTTCTTCTGAATAAAATTCTTCATAATCCATCTTGGTTAGCTTTTCTGATATCTCATATCTTAAGGTAGAATTCATCCTGGCTATAGCCTTTGAGGAAAGGATACTCTTCATATAGTCTAAGATTAAAAGTACTCCCCAGCCAAGTAGCAGTAGTATTGTTTGTTTTATTAAATCCTTAACATCCCTTGCAATAATGGCATTTAAAAGATTGGTTAGCATCAATGAGGTTATTACTACTACTAGAGATGCCATTATATTAAAAATGCAAGCCACTATTACTATATTTTTATTCTTTAAAATAATGCTTTTCATGACTATCCTTCACCTCTATTTCTAAAACTATCTTAGTAACTCGTCTAAAAAGAAGCAAAAGTTACCTGAATTATTTACCAATCTATTAAAGAAGAGAACAATACCTGAAGTACCACTGCCAAGATCTGTAGATAATTTATTTATAAGATTTCCTGGGAATAACACTCCGTCTGGAGAGTCTATCTTGTATAAATAAATTCCTTCTGCCACATCATAAGCCATCTCCTTATAAGCTGCATCCCCTAAGAATTCATAGCAATCTAATAGGGTATTTCCAAGAGATGTAAGTCCAAAAAATAGGCCTGGATTAATAGCATACTTTACATAGATTCCTGGAAGTAATGAATTTATTTCCTCCATAAAAAAGCTATCCTTAGTAACCTTATAATATCTTAATAAAACTGAGATTACCCCTGAATTACCTTCTGTAAAATATGGATATAAAGGCTTTGTCAAGCTATTATCCCTAGGGAAGGAATAAAACTCTGTACCTTCTACCAGTATCTTCTCCTTCAAATCATATCTTAAAGCAAGCTTCCCTGTTTCTAGAAATCTTTCTTCTTTGCTCACTGAGGATAAATATAATAAAAATAATGCAATTCCAGTAGCTCCATCCCCATAACCTATAGAAATTTCTTTCTTTCCCTCAGGCCAGCAGGCTGTTTTGTTTAATTCATCTATCTTAGCACAAGCAATTAATGTGTCCCCTATATAAACTGCCTTCTCTAAAAATTCTTCCTCCTTAGTTTCTAAGAAGAACTTTAATAAGGTTAGTCCATATCCAGCAAGTCCACAGCGAATACCAAAGTTATTGTCAAACAATGGATTCTTATCAATCTTCTTAAGCACTTCCATAGCCTTTTCTCTGTACCCTAGCTCCAAAAGTACCCAAGCAACGCCGCTAACTCCAACATATAATCCTGGTGCATAGGACTCTATTTTCTGAAGCTTGTCCATAACCCAAGGCATGTATCTATTAATCTTCTCTTCTTCCTGCATGCAGTTCATCATATATATGTTTCCTAAAGCTCCGCAGGTTATATTCAAAGAGTTATCTATACATGGAGTGTTTGGGAAAAGTCTCTCTTTTTCTTCTAAGTTTGCAGTGTTATCTATAGCCTTTATGCACTCTTTAGTTAAATTACTATACTTTAAATCTAAAGCTTCATAATCTAGCTTGTTATCTCTCTTTATGCAAACCTCACTTCTTCCTTCAATGGCTTCTAATCTTTCTTTAACCTGATCTAGTGAAGGTCTCTTTTTGAAGTCTTTTTGAGTTAAATCAAGTATTAAGTTCACCAAATCCTGAGGTAAGGAATAATCCTTTAAAAGACTATCAAGGAATCTTTTTATAATCTCATGATCAAAACGTATCATCTCATTTCTTTGGGCCAAACAGCTAAAAAATACACAACCCAAGGCATATAAATCTGACTCTATGAAATTATCTTTTGTTATTTTCTCGCTGTAACCTGAGGTAGACATTTGAGCAAAAGACTCATCCCCCTTCTCTATGCAGGCTTCTAAATCAATAAACTTAACCTGTAAATCCTCTGTAATCATTATATTGTTTGGAGACAAATCCGCAAGTATCAAATCACTTTCATGAACCATCTTAATGAAATCCACTATCTTAAGGAATACCTTTGTCAAATTCTTAATATAAGTATCTATATTTTCGCTGTTTTTAAAGGTCTTATAAAAAGGATTGTGTTGAGCACAAAAGCTCTTCAAGGTTTTACCCTCAAGAAATTCCTCCACCAAAAAGATGTGCTCCCATTCCTTAAAAAGTTCAATAGGAGTTGGAACCATATTAGATTTTTCTAACTTTTTTAAGAAGAAATACTCCTTTTCTCTTAAATATATAGAATCCTTCTCATCATCTACAAAGCAGGTATAAGGACGAGCTTCCTTTATAATAACCCGTCTTCCATCTTCAAGCTTCACACCTTCATAAACCCCACCACTATTAGAAAAAATAAGGGGCTTATCAATTCTATAAGTAGTATCAAGATGTGATTCAACAGGCTTAACTATAGGTTCTTTAATAGGATTCTTTATATTAGCTGGCACTGAAAAATAAGGATTTCTAATATCATCAATCCAATTACCATTACCATCCTTAATTATAGGAACAAGATCTCCATCCTTCTCCATTCTATATTGTCCAATCATTCCTCCATAACGATAATATAAAACCTTACAATTCTTGTATCTTTTATCAGAAAGAATATAAGGGCCCTTAAAATCCTTTAATTTAGCATAAAAAATCTCAAGCAGCTTCAAAAATGCATCTTCATTTTCTGGATATATGGTTATGAACTTTCCAGACCCACCCCTTGAGTACGCTTTTTGAGAAGTTATCTGCAATATCCTAGTATCCCTCATAAATTTGAAAGAGAAGTTATTTTCTACAGCCGCTTTAGATACAAATTCAAGTATTTCTTTGCAATTAATTAAGGTTGCTGAAATATGAATCTTCCAACCTGTAAGTGGTATTTTATGAGCCTTATTCATGCAAGTTAAGTATATTGAGCTTTTCTTTAGCTCCCACTCCTTAGGCAATATACTGCTAGCTATATTATAAAACTCCTCAGAGCTTTTTAATTTATCAATGCCTTCATAATAATATTTATTATCTAAAGCTTCTAATAGAAAATTTTGTCTCATACAATTCTCCTCCTAACCAAATATAAAAATATAATTAAATTCTATGTACTGAAATTTTTTATAGAGAAGGTATGTATTAGCACAGATAATTAATACATACCTTCTTAACTATTAATTAATCTATTGAAATTTTTTTACCATTATTGCAAGCGTTGCTTACAGTACTCCATTCTTCTACTTGATCTCCTGTGATAGGACTCATTGCTTGTAAGTTTAGTATGTTTTTCATAATTCTCATTCCTCCTTAATTTAATTATTAGTTAGTTTCAATTTTTCTACCATTGTTGCAAGCGTTGCTTACAGTGCTCCATTCTTCTACTTGATCTCCTGCAATAGGAGCCATTGCTTGTAAGTTTAGTATGTTTTTCATAATCCATTCCTCCTTAATTTAATTATTAGTTGGTTTCCGTTGTTCTAATGTTGCAAGTGTTACTAGTTGCACTCCAATATTCTACTTGATCTCCTGTGATAGGACTCATTGCTTGTAAGTTTAATATATTCTGCATAATTCTCATAACTCCTAAATTAAATTATTAGTTGGTTTCAATTTTTCTACCATTGTTGCAAGCGTTGCTTACAGTGCTCCAATCTTCTACTTGATCTCCTGCAATAGGAGCCATTGCTTGTAAACTTAATATACTCTTCATAATTTATTCCTCCTTTTTAATTCTTCTTATTATATAACTCTGCCTTTATTGCTCTATAACTCTGCCTTTATTGTTGCAAGCGTTGCTTACAGTGCTCCAATCTTCTACTTGATCTCCTGTGATAGGAGCCATTGCTTGTAAGTTTAGTATATTTTTCATAATCACATCCTCCTTTCTTTAAAATTCTATATTAAGTTAAATTTCACCTTGGTCCATGTCTTCAAGATTACAAATACCACTAAGTGTACTCCAACCTTCTGCTGATGCTGATATATCTCCAGTCATTGATTGTAAACTCAATACACTTTCCATAACACTTATTTCCATAGTATTTATCCCCCTTTTAATTTATAAATTTAATTCTCAAAATCTTTTTCCTAAGTACTTTAAAAATCTTCAGTTTAAAATTCTATATGTTTTTCAATAGATGTAAATTAGAAATATATGAAATTCAGTTTGTGTAAATATTTTTATTTACACAATTATAGTAACATAGGTTTTTATTTTTGTAAATATCTTTTTTTACAAAAATAAAATAATTTTACTTTTTAAAACAATTCATTTTTCTTCAAATTTATCTTCTTGAAATTCTTACTTCTTAGGTGGTTCTATTCCTGGATCTAGTATTTGAGCTTGACCACTAGTACTATAATGAAAAGCTAAAAAGCTAGTATTTATCGCATTTTTTCTTATATTATTTTTTTGTATTGGATATATAGCCGCACATAAACATACTCCCAAAACTATAGATAGAGGTTTTATCATTTTATTCATTCCCATCTTCTCCTTTAAAATAAATATAATCAATATGTAAATCATTAATGCACATGTAAATTTTCTTGTTTACATGTAAAATATACCATAATATTTTCTTCTTGTAAAGATATTAATTTACATTTATTTTTTTTTATGATATGATATTGTTATAAGATAATTAAACCTATGTTTATAGACAATAAAATTTTCGAATTTTATACTAGACATTTGAAAGGAGATTGATATTTATGGAGATTTTATCACCAGGTCAAAAGATAAAAAAAATCAGACAAGAATTTAAAATTAATCAAAAAGATATTACGGGAAATAAAATAACTCGTGAACTTATAAGTATAATTGAAAATGATAAATCAGCACTTACTCCAGCAGTAGCTGAAATAATCACTGATAATATAAACAGAATATGTAAAGATAGAAACATCGATTTTCATCTAGATTCTGAATACTTATTAGAAGATGTAAACTTTCAAACTAATAAAATGGCTAACCAATATTTAGAATTCTTATGCGTAAACGAGGATAATCTCTCAAAGGATTTTTCAAAGGACATTGAAGAAATAGAATTATTTCTAATTAGATATGATGTTCCTGAAAAGAAAATGATTATTTATGAAAAGATAGCAGATATACTAAAGAAACAAAAGGATTATAGTAGAAGTTATACCTACTATATAAAGGCTTTTGAAAATCACAATCATTTATTTAATGATATTAAACTATTTAACCTTTTGCAGAAGCTTGGAAATGTATGCATATATCTTCAAAAATATAAAGAAAGCTTAGACTTTAATAAATTAGCTCTTATATATAATGATAATGTGCCAGAAGACTTAAAATTCAAGGTGCTTTTCAACACCACCCTAGCATACATGAACCTTAAAGAATATGATAAAGCATTAATTGAAATTGAGCACATTCTAAGTACCTTTAAAGCATTAACTGAAGAAGATACATTATCGCTTAATGTTTTAAAAGTAAATTGTCTTAGATTCAAAAAGTTTTACAGTGATGCCTTTAACTTAAATCAATCTATGCTAGACAATATAGATTCAAATGATAAAGGTCATATTGCTTTAATCACTGGAAATATTCTTGATATCTACACAGTGCTTAAGGATATAAGCAATATAAAAATTTATATAGATAAACTACTTTATCTATTAAAGGATTATGATAATGCAAAAGAAAGTTACTACACAGCTAACTGCTACAATCAATTAGGTATCTCTGCTAATTTAATAGGCAACAAGGAGCTTGCCATTGATTGTTACAAAAAATCCATTGAGATTGCTAAACACCAAAAGGATAAAAGTATACTAAAAAAATCCTTAGATGAGCTTTTAACCTTACTTATAAAAGAAAATAACCCAATAGAAATAAATAGCTGCAAAAATACAATCCTTGAGTTAATATCTTTAGAGATTATTGATACTAATTCAACGGCTATATTCAAACTTATAGATTTTTATAATGAAGTTAATGATAAGGACAGCATAAACAGTATAATAAAATTTATATTGGACTTAAAAGAAGAATAATTACTTTTATTTAGGAACCATATTGCTCCTGATATTAGACTTAAATAAGCCAAAGCTTTCCCCCTAAGATACTTTAGGGGGATTTTGTAATTTTAAATTACTGCTATTTGAAATTCATCTCTATATTTCTATATATTTCATAATACCCTTTTAAACTACAATTTATATGTTTAATCCCAAATAGACAAATCATTGTATAAATAATAAGAATACGTAGTTATTTTGGTACAAGCATAATATATCCGTGGAAAAGAGCTCTATGAATAGCGTAGCAATATTTGACATTTAATTCATTTAAAGGTATAACTAACATTGATAGCATGTTATTAATGATTTAGAGGAGTGATTTTATGAAAATTACAAAAAAAATCTTTAGTTTTATTACTTCAGTTTTAGTTTTAGCTACTACCCTTACTTTGGGAAACACAGTTGCTGCTAAAGCAGATACAAATGAGGTACCTGTCCAATTATATTATAGTTATGGAGTAGGAAACACTTCAGAAACCAGTCACTACGTTGGATATATTGCTGTAAAGAACCTTTCATATGATAAGAAGGTTACTGTTCACTATACTTATACTGGCCCTCAAGCAGGAGGTCCATGGAAAGATGTAGCTGCAACTTATGTAAGAACCAATGCTTCAGATGGATATGAAATATGGAAGTTTGAAACTCCTGAAACATTTGATCATTATGGTTTTGGACAAATTCAATACTGCATCAAATACGAAGTAAATGGACAAACTTATTGGGATAACAATAATGGTAAAAACTATGTTGGAACTGATTTTTCAGCAAACAGACCACACCTAGTTAATACTTCACTTTCTTTTGATAACGGTAATTCTTATTTAAATTGCTATGTAGCAACTAAAAAATCTGTAAACCCTCAAGCAATTAGAATACGTTATTCTAAGGATAACTGGGCTACTTATAAGGATGTAGATGTAACTGCTTCAACTGATGTATATTACAATGAAGATTCAAATTGCTGGGTTGCAAAAGTACCATTTGGAAGGGGTACTGAAGTAAAGCTTGCAGTTTATTATGTATTAGATGGTGTAGAGCACTGGGATAACAACCTAGGAGAGAATTATAGTTTTAATTAAATCTAATTCTTAATAATATAGAGGAAATAGCATATAAATTGCTGTTTCCTCTATTAATTTCTGACCTATTAAACTATATAATAAGATCCTAACCTATATAAATATTAAGCTTTTGTAATTACTTTTTAAACATTGTATACTTAAATTAACAAGTAAATTTATTGATTAGGAGGTATATTATGGATGCAACCAGGTTTGAACTAAAGACAATTTATGAAAATCTGCCAAACGTAGAAAAAAATAAATGGGCAATAAATTCTGGATATAAGGGCTATCAAGGATTGTATCGATATCTAAGGCATAATGAAAAAGAATTGGCTTTTCATAGAATTGTAGAAGGCCTTGAAAAAACTATTGGAACTGAACGCTTCAAGCTTTTCTTTGCTCAAAAGCTTAATGAGGAAGGAAGCTCTCAGGTTGAAATAATTGAGGATAAAACCAATGAATCTGCAACTGATATTAGCGAACTTAAAGAAAAAATTCTAGATGCAATTTCAAATTCAAATGATGTTAAAGAACTGCAATCCATTGAAGCTGCTCTTGATACACTAAAAGATACTATAAAATATCAAAGAGAAAGATTGGAGTTTTTATCTAACTTACAAAAGAACAAAATTAAAGTAATTAAATAAATTTCTTCTAAATTGAGTATGTTGGTGTTTTTCTTTAATATTATCATTAATCTATATTTAGTGATGGAAATAAAAGATGATATCATGAAATAATCTTTTCATGATAAGAACAACTAATGATATCTTCTTATAATGAAAAGAACAAATCATTATATCATTAAATCTTCTTTTCATGATATCATTATATCATGATATACTTGTAATCAGTGTTAAGCCTACTTAATCAATAAAGAAGACTTACTTTTTTAAAAGAATAAGATTAATTTTTATTATTAAACAGCTCTTTAATAACAAAAATTAATCTTATACAACACACTCAAATTTATACTTCTTATTTTTTAGTGAAGTTTGTCTCCACTTAGGTATCTCTTAAAATAGATACTTAATCTAAATATGCAAAAGATTCTTTCTCAAGATCCTTAGCTTAAACATGCCCAAGTTTGTGATCCTACAATGCCATCTGGTGCAAGAGTAGGTTGACCATTAGGTCTTGCCCATCTGTTCCAGTTAAGTTGAAACTGTCTAACTGCGTCTCTTGTTTTTGGTCCAAATTGTCCATCTACATCAGAACTAGATAAGTATCCCCAAGAAACCAATCTACTTTGGACATCTCTAACAGGTTGTCCTGAATCTCCTTCTTGAATAACTCCACCATTAGCTATAATAGTAGCAGCACTTTGATTGCTATAGAAGTCCTCATGGATTGCTGGCTTTACCCCTTTTGTATTTGTTACAGTTTGTGCAAAAACAGGTGTTGCTGATGTTGCTACAGCTACTAATACACCTAAGCTTAAAAATTTTAATTTCATGTTTTTCATTTAAAACACCTCCTAAGTAAATGGTAATTTTTTATAAAAATAATGTAAAACCTAATATTTAAATCTCTAGTTACATATAAACTCATATTTTAAAATTACATGAGGTAAGCTTGAATTTTCAGGCTTTTTTACATCATTTTTCATTTTTTATCTTTTATTGGTTATAGCTCTTTTAAATCTTCATTTATATAATGCTTAACTGGGTCATTTTTTGATGTTCAAGTTAATTATTTTAATTTTAACCTAAATTTGTATATAAAAAGTTTTTAAAGTTTACAACTTCTTCATTTAACTATGAAAAGAAATGATTATATCTTGATTTCATGATATAATTATAAGAAGAAAAGATGATATGAAGAAAAGAATAAATCATGATAAGAAGATATCATCTTATCATGATATAGTTATATGAACCATTAAGGGGGATTTCGTAATGAAGACTATCGCTATTTTCAATCAAAAAGGTGGTTGTTCGAAAACATCTACCTGTAGCAATCTTGCAGCAGCTCTATCCTTAAAGAACAAAAAAGTTTTGCTGGTAGATTGTGATCCACAAAGCAATTTAACTTCCAGCGTAGGAATTGATGATGAAACTTTAGAAAGCACAATTTACACTTTGCTTACTTCAAGGGATATATCCTATGAGAGTATTAACAAAGTAATACTTCCAACAACATATAAAAATTTAAGCATTATCCCATCAGATATAACCTTATCTGATGCTGAAATCAGCTTATCAAACACCATGAGTAGAGAAACTATTCTTAAGAGAATTCTAGCTAAGGTAAAAGATGAATATGATTTTATACTTCTAGACTGTCCACCAAGTCTTGGACTTCTTTCACTTAATGCTCTATGTGCAGCTGATGATATTATAATCCCAGTAAGTCCAGACTTCTTCAGCTTAAAGGGAATCAAGCATCTTTTATCTACAATTGATGCAGTGCAAAGCACAATAAACCCTGACTTAAAAATCCTTGGAGTGCTTTTAACTAAGTATGATAGCAGAAAGAACTTAGCAAAGAACATTCAAGAGATCCTTAGAGAGAACTTTGGAGATTCTGTGTTTAATACACTAATAAGAATAGATAGCCAAATAGAATACTCACAGGACAACATGACCCCTGTAGTTTTCTATAACCACAAGGCTAAGTCCAGCGAGGACTACACTAATCTTGCAGCGGAGGTACTAAAAAATGTCAAGTAAGAGTACAGATTTATTTAAAAACTTAAAGCTAAATGCAAAGAAAAATCAAGAAGAAGTTATATCACTAAATGGTGAGGAAGAAGAAGTTTCTGATGCCTTTCAAGAAGTAAAAGGAACTGTTATTCAAAGCTTCAACTTTCAAAATGATGAAAATAAAGAACCTGCTTCTGTTTCTTCAGTAGCAGAAAACACTAACACTCAGGAAACAAAATTAAATAAACAAACTGCTGATATTAAAGCTCCTGAAGTAAAGGTTGAAACAACTGAGGTTAAAAAGGTAGATACTAATGTTAATGAAACCAATGCTTCTTTAGCTGATAACAGAGCAAATACAGGTTCAGCCCGTGGCTTAACCCCTGAAATAGAAGGAGAAAGACTTTGTATAAAGAGAAGCTATCAATATAGAGAGTCCACTTTAAGAAAATTAAATGAACTAAAAGCTGTGCATCCTGATGTAAATGTATATTTAAATACTATAATCGATGCAGCCATTAATCATTATTATGACTATATAATGAATCAAGGCGGAAAGCAAAAGTAAAAAATAATGAGGCTGTGCACTAGTTATTATTTAGTGCAACAGCCCCATTATTTTTTATTCTTATATTTTATAGTTATGCAAAAGCGTTTAACTTAAATCCATAAGTCTATAAAAGCTATATATATTGTTTATTATATATCTAAGTTATATATCTTCCTAGAAACTAAAATAGAAATTATCTCCTAGGTTGTTATCCCAGTGCTCTACTCCATTTACTACATCATAAGCAGCAAATTTTACTGGTTTTCCAGATATAATTGGAATGTCTATACTCCATGCATTTGAATCAGAATTAATGAATCCATCTCTTGCTTGAGTTAAATCTACTTCTTTATAAGTAGCCCAATCATCTTGAGTATAACGTACTCTAACAACTTGAGGATTTACTGATTTTTTAGTTTGAACCTGGCAGAATAAATATTCTTGTCCATTGTTTCTTGCATACCCTGAAAAACCATTTAGATAAGGTCTACTTGCTCCAAAATCTCCTCCAAAATAAGTTGATTTATAATTCTTCCCATTATTGTTATCATAGAAGGTTTGTCCATTTACATCATATTCAATATAATATTGAATATCAGCCAAACCGGAATATTTACTATCTACAGAAGGTGTTTCAAATTTCCAAACTTCATCTCCATCTGAAGCATTATTCTTTACATAACTTGCATTCACATCATACCATATATTACTTGCTTGAGAATTAGTATAATTGTAATGAACTACAACATTTTTAGCATAAGCAAGGTTTTTTACACCAATATATCCAGAATAATGTGCTGAAGAACCAGCATCATAAACTACATTGGTATGATATAACTCAACAGGTTTATCAATTGTCTCTGCTTTAGCAGATATCCCATTAGTAAATGTAACTGCACTAGTTAAAACTAAAGCTGAAGTAATAAAACTAAAGATTTTTTTTGAAAATTTCATAAAATCACTCCTTTAAAATTACTAATTATTAATAACATGTTATTGACTTAAGTGTTACATTCTTGTATATTCACTGTCAATTATAGCTTATTTTGTAAATTACTATAAAACCGTATACATAGCTCTTTTACTTCATTTAAAGGATTTTTTCGCACTATTATGACAATTATAAATATTCTAACAAATAGTTTTTCCTTTAAACCAATTATTGATTATAATCCTTTTATCCCATAATGATATCTTCTTATCATTAAATCATGATATAATCTTATATTCTTTTCATTATATGTTCTTTTCATGATATCATCATATCATGATATAGACATACCAACACTTCTAAAGCCTCAATTAAAATAATTTCTTTACTATTAGAAATTTTAACTATAAAACGTCTAGCTTAATATCAATTATATTGAAATTACCCCTTTAATTATATAAAAAATACAATTTATAAAAACTCATATTTTAGCACAATTTAATTATGTTGTATTTTAACAGCGAATATTTTTTAGGAGTGGTAACTATGTTACTTACAAATGCTATAAAAAAACACGCATCAAATTTGGTTCAAGCTCAAAATGATTATAAATTAAACGTGATTAGAACAAATACATTTATGACCAGTGTGCTAACTTCACAAATTCCAAGTTTGAATTATAAACCAAAAGATTTTCAAGAATATTTAACAGCTTTTCAAAAAGCAAATGGTACTGCATTAGACTGGTCAAATAAAGTAATGGCTAAATTACTTACAGTTCCTGATGAAATTGTTAGTTATAATGATATAATAATTTCTCTTTTGAATGATGCACAAACTCAAACTGAAGCCTTAAAGGTTCATCCAGATAATAGCATAGCTATAAAAATATTAACCAACGATCTTGACACCTTATCAACTCAACTTTCTATGGTTCGAAGCTTTATATCTGGATCTGTTACTAGTATTGAAGGTGTGAAAAACAATCTACCAGATATGGCAAAACAATTAGAAAATATTTCAAATAGAGCTATCAATGATGAAAAGGCAGATAAAAAACAAATTGATGACCTAAACAAAGCTGTAGATAAATTAAAAAGTGATATAGATTCATGCACTGCTTCCATTGTTGGATTTAGTATTGCTACAGGTGCTGCCGTGACTTTTGGCATAATATCAACAATTGCAGCTTGGCCAATAGGGGCTGTAACTTGGTTCTTTATAGCTCCTGTGGTTGCAGTATCAGTGTATTATATTGTTATCGATTCTATTCAAATAGAGACTGATAAGAAATTGATAGAAAATATTCAAAAAGAAATTACAGGAGTAACTGCTGATGTTGCTACCCTTAGTCTTCTTTCTAAAAACTTTACAAACATGGCTAATGAGGCAAGTAAGGTTCAATCTAATCTTCAGGCGGTTTTAAATGAATGGATAGTTCTCGAAAATGATATTAATAGAGCTATTAATGAGATAAAAGACGCTATTAATGAAAAAAATCAAAAGAAATTCAATGAGATTTTAACTGATTTAAAAGAAGCTACTGCTGCTTGGAAGGATGCTTATACTCAAGCTGGTGCATTACATCTTGATTTAGGAGTTAATAATTGTGAGTTAAAACTAGGCATGTCTTCTGATGAAGTTAAAAAAGCTTTAGAAGGTGGAAAAGTAATAGATATCATAAGTTACTATAATGAAATTCAAAAGGTAAATTCAAAGGAATTACAGCCAGTATAACATTAATGTAAAGATCCTTGTTTGAAAAAAGGTTAGCATCTATACTGCTAACCTTTTTGTATAAACTTTATTCACCATCTGAATAAAGAATTGGCTTACCATTCCTATCAACAAGAACTGTTACGCCACCACCATATCCATCAAAGGCATATAAATACTGAACACCTGTGTCTTTATCCACTATTATCTTGCAGCCAGACATACCACTAGTATCCTTATGAATCGCTACAAATCTTTTTTCTTTCCCAAACATATTATCACCCCCGATAACGAATTTAAATATTATTAATGCATTATTTTATAATTATACCATTATTTTCAATGCAATTAAAAGCGATTCAACTGCTTCCTATGATAAAATCCTAAAAGCGACTTTTGCGTACCTAAAATATAGTTTGGGTACGCAAAAGTCGCTTTTTAAGATAATTTATCAATATTTCTTTTATTATAAGTTTTAATTATATAAACTTCTGTAGGATTTTTTATAAGTGAAGAAACCTTTATATTGCTAGGCTTTAATCATGCAACAACCTTCTCATGCTTTTAAGTTTTCTATATTTATATAAATGTAATTTCGGTACGCAAAAGTCGTCTTTAATCATAAACGCGTACTTTTTGGTAACTAATGCTATTTTATGTATATAAACCAAACGTTTATTCTTTAAAATATTCAGTAACGCAACTATACCCATTATTAATCCCAGATCCAAGAACTTCTACTTGCTCATTATTAATATACTTATTAAGCATTTTAATAAACTCAATTTTATATAAGTCTGTTAATGTATTTACATTTCGAGCAAAATAACATTCAAAAAGTATTGCAACCCTTTATTTGTTCAAGTAATTCACTCACATTTTAGTACTCCTTTTTAAAATATATCAATTAATTTTATTATAAACTTAATTATTAAAGTTTGGGTACGCAAAAGTCGTCTTTAAAGTCTTTACTTGTTTACTTTGTGTTTTGGACTATATATTAACTATGATTTATTGAGCAATGCTTTAGAATTGCATATTAAAAAATCGCAAATCCAATCTCTTGAATAATACGATTTTAGAATTTACTCTTTAATTTTATTAATTCCTTATTAAAGAATATTTAGTATTTAGTTTAATGTAGATTATGCTTATTTTGAACTCAAATAATAGTGTTCTCCTTCATATACCTTGCCTTCACTGAAGCCTAGTTTTAATAATGTTTGCCATCTTTCAACAGCTTCAGGTATTGCCTTAGTTGCAATTATATCAACCTCAAACAAATTAAAAAAATTCTCGTTACAAACACTAAATATTTCATTTAAGTTATTTTCAATTTCGTATTCAGAAGACACATCAACTCGGAGTATTCCTGTTTTGTTTTTACATTTACCAACATAACCAAACATTTCTACTGTTCCAATAGCTTTACATAGTGATTTATCTATAATTGCAAAGCGTATAAATTCTTGTTGAGAATATGCATCTAGCCAAGCTCTTATGCATTGTAACATATCCTCAATTGTGTACATACAGAAATCCCCTGTACACCTATCACAGTTAAAAATTTTTTGTGCCTTATTATCAGAATAACATTTAAGTAGCCCTTCAGAATCTTCTTCCGAAACGAGTCTTAGAATAAAAGTTTCTGTTTCAAAAGTAGGACATATTTTGTATGGGTTTTGCATAAAAATCCTCCTCATCATGTAAATAATATAATGTTTCACATTAATTTACTATTTTGCATTTATTATAGCATATTTTGTAAAAATCATATTGTTTAAATTTCAAAAAGCATTTTTATAATTTACTACTTCAAATCTATAAAAGGTTCATAAAAAACATAAGTTAACTTAGTAAAAATCTCACTATTTAATTTTCAAAAAAGCACTTTAATTTTAATATATTTCTAACGACAACACTGTTGTTGTTTTATATGTTTTATATATATTGTTTTATATGTTTTAGACACCCTTCAAAGCATTGGTATAACTGGGCTGTAAAAATTTAAAACGACTTTTGCGTACCTAAAGACGACTTCTGCGTACCTAAAATTGATTTTAAAACGACTTTTGCGTACCTAAAAACGACTTTTACGTACCTGAATTTTATTAAAAACGACTTTTACGTACCCATAAACGACAAAAACGTTGACCTAGTCGTTATAATGTGATAAATTTATGCTAAGGGGTGAATTTATGGATAAGCAGTATCTAGTAACTAAGTCTAATTATTTTATTATGAACTCTAGCTATGACCTAAGTTTAGAGGAACAAAAACTTATACTTACTCTAGCTAGTATGGTTCAACCAACAGATGAAGAGTTTAAACCTTATGTTTTCAAGATTTCTGAGTTCATGGAGCTTTTAGGGGTTGATACGAAAACAAAATATACTGAAATTCCTAAGATCACTAAGGAACTTATGAAGAAGGTTTTTGAAATTCATGAAGGTAATTCAATACTTCAGGTGGCTTGGTTAAGCAGTGCTAGATATGAAAAGGGATCTGGAAAGGTTACTTTAAAGTTTAGTCCAGACTTAAAACCCTATATGCTAAAGCTTAACAACATGTTTACCCAATATAAATTGGCCAATATCTTAAACATGAAAAGTAAGTATTCACCTAGAATATATGAGATTTTAAAGTGTAATGAATTTAAACAGCAGGGATATATTGAACTTGAAGTTGAGGAGCTTAGAAAGCTTCTAAAGACAGACGGGATATATACTAGATATAATGACTTTAAGAAGAAAGTTATTCAGCAATCACAAAAGGAACTTAAAAAGCTAAGTGATATAGATTTCGATTTTGATGAGATAAAGACAGGAAAAAAGATAACCAGCATAAAGTTTTATATACGTGAAAACAGTCATGATGGAAGAGCTT
Organism: Clostridium sp. TW13; assembly: GCF_024345225.1. Taxonomy (NCBI): domain Bacteria; kingdom Bacillati; phylum Bacillota; class Clostridia; order Eubacteriales; family Clostridiaceae; genus Inconstantimicrobium; species Inconstantimicrobium mannanitabidum. The sequence goes on along the minus strand of NZ_BROD01000002.1, from coordinate 63,472 downwards.
TAAACAAAACCAACAAATCTAATAAGTCCAACAAAACTAAAAATACCTATGATGAAATATCAGCCACAGTGGTGCCTTATGAAGATGTTAGTGATGATATGGGCATAAAGAAAGTCCAAGACATGCTAAAGGGACATAGAGTTGGTCCAAAGAGTGCTAAGGCCATTTATGAAAACGCTAAAGGTGATATAAGGCAAATAAAAAAGGTTTATGAATATAGCAAAACTCAAAAGATAAAAAGCCTAGTAGGGTTTATGAAGGCTATGGTTGTCCCAGGAGCTCTTGAAGAAAGCATAGGTATGCCAAGACAACTTTCCTTTAATAACTTCTCTCAAAGGGCCTATGACGGTTCTGATGGGGGTATGACCTTTGATGAACTTGAAAAGAAATTATTAGGCTGGGATGAGTAAGAGTAAGATAATGTGTTTAGAAGGATTTAAACATATTATCTTACTCTATTTTTATCACTAGATAATGAATAATTATATCTTCTGTCTTCTTATAATGAAATCATCTTATCATTATATATTGTTTTCATGATATCATGATATAGTATTTTCAATATTTAAAGAGTTTTTTATAATGAAAAATAAGCTCATATTAATTATTAAGCATTATACTTGAGGTAATCATTATTATAGATAAAAATAAATCTATTAATACCTTGAATTAAGGTTTTATTAATAATGTACAAAAAAGTACCGTGGAGAAATACTCTAAGTTGCTTTTGGTACTTAGTTTTTAACAAATAAATGTATGCTACTATGGTGACATATAGCGCTTATAGCTCTGCAGAAACTTTACAATTAACAATAGAAATTCCTCAGTAATTTTATAAATATAAGACCTGCTTTTAAGAATAATGCTATGTCACATATGAGTAAAATGAAATATTTAGTACAGAATAATAGGCCGAAGAGAAACCTCAACCGCCTATTATCAATACATTTTTTGGTTTAGTTATATAAATAATTTAATTATCTATGATATAAGGTGGGTATCACTCATGATAAACTTCTTACACCATAAATTAAGCGTGGTTTTGCATTGAGCTCCAAGTTGCAGGACCAACTTGACCATCTCTAGATAATCCATGTTGATCTTGATAGAATAATACAGCAGCTTGAGTTGCAGGACCAAAATGACCATCTACGGTAATGCAATATACATTATATTTAGGATCTGCTGGTGTTGAAAAATATAAGTCACGAAGAAATTGTTGAACTTGTGCTACATTAGAATCATAGCTTTCGTTTCTCATACTTAAAACATATCCAGGATAAGAGCCTAATCTATCACTTACGTGGTAAGGACATGCAGATGCTGTTTTAGGATTCACTATTCCATTTAAACCAAAGCCTCCTAAAACAATTAATGATACAGCTAAAACTTTTGTCAATGTCTTTGACATTTAAACCAACTCCCTTTTTTATTTATATAAACAGCGCTGTTTATACAAAGTATTCTATAAAAAAAAAGCAAAGTCCTTTATAAAAGCCCCAAATATAGAAAAAGTTACCTAAAGGTGTATTTAAGTAAATATGGGTTGATTAGGCAAAAAAATCTGATTTTAAAGAGAAAATAAAGAATGATATCTTTTTTTATTCTTATAATGAAATCATCTTATCATTATATATTCTTTTAATGATATCATGATATAGTATTTTCAATGCTTAAACAGTTTCTATAATAAAAAGTAAGCTCATAATAATTAAATTATAAAAGAAGTATGACCATATAAAATCTATACTTCTTTTAATTTTTGTAATTAGTAACTAAGATATAAAAATATTGTGCTACCTTAATTTATTAAATAAATTAATTAACATTATAATTATAGTTGTAATATTCACTGCCAATTTAAGTTTATCATATTTTTTCTTATTCATTTTTTTCCTCCTATCATATAAGTTTTTGAAACTATAAAAAATAGTTTCGTAAATATATATTGGAACCGTTTGAAGAAAAAAGTTTGCAGTTTAAAAAAATAATTAAAAAACTTGTAATTACAAAATTTACCAGTAAAATATATAGTATAGATTGTAATTACAGGAGTGATTTTATGAAGGAAACAAAGAGTGAACTTTTGCAGATAAGACTTACAGAGCTTGAGAAAAAGGTAATAAAGGATAAGGCTGATCTTTTAGGAATTACAGTGAGTGACTATGTTAAAGAATGCTGCGTTTATAGCAATGTATCAGAAATGTTTATAAATCAGCTGCACAAACAGGAAATTATCTAAAGGTGGTTTCTTTTTCATGTACTATGGAATGTATTTTTTTCATATAGTATAAAATAAGTCTATGGTCTTTATAAATGCTAGTTTCGGATAGTTTATTAAGATACTCTTTCATTTCATTATAGAGATATTGATCATAGGCTTACCTATTAATTGTGTAAATACAGTAAAATAGCTGGCTTCAATTGTAATGACAGAATGAGCTTTGATGAACTAGAGCAAAAGCTTCTAGGGTGGGAAAATGATTAAGCTATTACAGAAAAATAATATAAATGTTAAAAAGAATTATTTAAGAAAACAAGTAAAAGTAATATTGTATATTCAAAATTACTTTTACTTGTTTTTTGTTAATATGTAATTTGGTTATGTATAAATATTGATTTAATAAGCTACCAGAAAAAATACAACACTACTGCTTGTTCTTTTTTATTGCATCACAAATAATAAATGTACATAGAAATATTGAAAAGATAATTGCCACAAACATAATACTAATCCATAAAGAATTGGCTAAATCTGCATCTACATTTGAGTAAAACTTACAAACAAAAGGAAATACAACAAATATACAAAATACATCAATTCCTATTGTACATACAAATGCTAAAAGTATCTTTTTTAAAAATTGCCACTCTTTTTTAAACATAAAATTCATTCCCCTTTTTCTAACAAAGTTTGGGTAAGTAATTGTTAAATACCATATAAACTTATATATTTTAAAAAGTATGGTATTAATTTATATTATAACAGAAAAAAGGCAAATGGTTTTATGAAGAAATCTAAAAAGATAGTTATCTTAGCACTTATATTATCCCTGGTATGGCATTTTTTAAAGCACAGGCCGGCACGTTATCCATCACCCCAAAAAGTACAAGCTTCTGTTAAGAGCTTCTAAGTTCAGTTGAGTTTTCCGTTCCGTGAACCTCCCCTAAACTAAGAATCTCTAAAGCCAAAGCTAGTCCTTTTGTTAGGGTACCCGATGGCGTGCAAAAGGTATGAAAAAAAGATTAATTTTTTTATGAAAGTGTTAAAAGCTTGGTTTCTGCCCCTTGGTAGTGCTCCGGAGCCATTGGAGTTTTTTTCTTCCACCCACTAGAAAAAAAGAAACCTTTTCCTTCCAACACGCTTGATAAATTTCGAAGTCACGAAATTTACCCACCGGTTGGCTACTGGTATTTTAGGGCTGGACATGCTCCCATGAATTCCTTGGCATACACCCATGCAAGCAAGTCCACCCAAGGGTATAAACTCATTAAAGGTACTCTTATGAGGGTAGAAATGAGTAGGCTATGGAGCAGCTTCTCTATGGTCCTCATATCTACCCTTTACCCTTTGATATATAAGAATACGTGTTTAAGGGTGGACAAGCCTTTTAATCCTTCATTCTCTACGCTGGAGCTAACCGTTCGTTCCTTACTTATAGCTCACTTCGTTCATTTGGATAAAAGGGCTTGTCCACCCGGTATGTACTACTTAAGAAAGTTGTACAAGTACAACGTTATTTATAGGTGTAGCCAACAAAAACCACAAATCCCACATTAACGAATATAGTTTCATAAACCATTTTAAATATATTCTATAGTTCTATAATCCTATCACAACTATTTGCTACTTCTCTATCATGAGTTACTATTACAATAGTTTTTCCTTTTTTATTTAATTGTTTCAGTAAACTCATAATTTTATTTCTATTATTACAATCTAGGGATCCAGTAGGTTCATCTGCCAATACTATTTTACTTGGTTTTAAAACTACTCTTGCCATTGCAACTCTTTGTTGCTCCCCTCCACTTAGTTCATATATTTTTCTCTTTTCATATCCTTCTAAATCAACACTTTTTAAAGCGGATTTTATTAAATCTATTTTATCAGCTTTTTTTAATTTAACATATTTTAATGCTATTTCTAAATTTTCAAAAACAGTTTCTTGTTCAATTAAAGCAAAATTCTGAAATAAATAACTTATCTTTTCTCTAATTATTTTAGTAGCTTTACTTGAATTAATTTTAATACTCTTTTCATTATCAATAATGACTTCACCAGAATCTGCATCTTCTAATAGTCCAATAATATTTAATAAAGTACTTTTTCCTTTCCCACTTTCTCCCACTATCGCTACTATTTCATTTTCTTCTATTTTTATAGATAGGTTGTTTAGGATTTTTTTATCATAACTTTTAGAAACATTTTTTAATTCTATAACAGGTTGCATAATTACTCTCCTTTTATGATGCTAATTATTTTCTTTTTTTCAATTACATTTAGAACTATAACAGAAAATATAATTTCTATAATAAATAAAATAATACTTATAATTCCAATATCCAATATCGATGACTTATATACTAAAATACTTAAAGAGAAAACAAGAAGCCAACTTATAATTATTCCTATAAAATAGTTTTCATGTTTATCAATTATTTTATATCCTGTTAATTTTTCAATGGCTAACTTTTGTTTATACTTATCAAAATAATTAATAGAATTTTGTAATATAATTACGATTAATACGGCTGTAAGCAAGATTGTAAATATAATCGAATTCCTAATGCTATCTTTTGCATCCTTAATAACACTAGCAACTTGCTCATTTGCTGGAGATATTTTACCTATATAATTTTCGATTCCATATTTTTTGAACATTTCTCCTATAGTATTTTTCATATCCATATTTTTATCTACTTTAATTTTAAAAGGATTACTAAACTTACCTAATAAATAGTCATAATCAGATGTAGAAGCATTATTTTCGGTTAACACATAAATTATTGGGTCAATAATCTCATTAGAATTACCAGGATTTATATCTATAGCTGCTGTGAAAACTTTTTGATTTGATTTTGTCCATATTATTCTTGTTTTTTGATTCTTTCCAGTAGAGTAATACTGTTGTTCCTTGAAAGAGGTAGCTTGTTGTAATATTTTACTTTCATCATTCTTATATTTATCAGGAACTAAAAGAATTTGTGTATCATCAGAATCTGATATAGTTATCTCTTTATTTTTACTATCAAATATTTTATATTCATTTAGATAGTTTGGATTAACAACTACATTATCAGTTTCATAGTAGTAATTATGTTGTGATAGTACTGTACTCCTCATTGCAGGAGAATAGTTTCTAAAATCTGCAAATATTGCACCTTTTTCATTGAATTCTTTATATAATTTTTTCTGAATCTGCGAATAAACATTATAGCTATCACTATCTTGCAAAACACTAATCGGTATTTTTGATTCTGGTATAACTGCAAAATCATTAAGTTTTTCCCAATTACTATAGCCCTTATTATAAATATTGTTCATATTTTTGAAATTATTTATAGCTTGTATAATAAAAAACATCACTAAAATTAAGCATCCTATTTTCGCAATATAATTTAATACTATTATTCCTGTTAGAGGTTTCTTGTTCTTTAGCATGTTAGATATTTTAATAAAGCATATATATATATATGCTATTGAACATATCCCAACTAAGGCTACGGTTTCTATTACTAAATAAAATATAAATTTTAATATAAAGCTATATACATATATATTTAATTGATTAAAAAATATAAAGGACATAACTATAGTTACTATTGCCCCTATACTTAAATTAATTTTTATTAAACTTAATATTTTTTCAAGATAGATGTCTTTTACTGAATATCCAAACATTTTTTTTAAGCCAATTTTTTTATATGAATTCAGTAATTCATATAAGACTAAAAGCATGATTATAAAATAAATAACTACAACTATAATCTTATAATTATTATTTACAGTTATATTCACAGATGTCTTATCAATAATTGCTATTCCTTTTGTATGTAATGCTGTTTGTAGTTCATTTATAAAGTCTTTAATATTTATGCTACTTTTAAATGCAATGTAACAAGGTCCGCTAAAATTAAAATCATCATCTGTCATACTTTTTAAAGTTTTTATTTCTCTATTTTCTTCTTTATTAAAAGTTGCTATTCTACCTATTTGTAAATCATCTGTAATTTTCTTTGTTGACAAATATTTATTAGTTTCCATTATATCAGGAGTTAACTTTTTTCCATCTGTAAGCTCAATCTTTGAAGTATACATACTATTCTTATCATAGATATACTTAACTCTTGTACTTTGATCCTTAGAGACTCTATCATAATAAATACTACCTTCATATTTATCCAATATTTTTGTTATATTTTTATAATTTTGTTTACTATCATTATTATCAATATTTATTGGAATCATTATTCGATAATTGTTTGACAGATTCATTTCTATTTCTTGTATTCTTTTTGTAAGTTCATTTCTTTCTTCACCATATGAAATATAGTAAGAAATCACGCATGATATTATTAATAATATACTTATAACTTTTTTCATTTTGTCATCTCCTATAGAATTTCAATAAATACATATAATATATATATTACCATTATTATCATAGATCTAAAACACATAGTAGCAGTGTAACTCACGATGGACAAGTAGTTAAAGAGAGTGGTAAATATGGTGCAGGTTATACATCTATAGCAAATGGACCTAGTGTACAAGTTAACCACTATGATATATCACAATGGTATCAAACTTATTAAAAATTAGTTTTGTAAATAATATTTTTTAATCCCATCCAAGGAGTTGATTTTCTATTTTGTGATAGTCATATGATCTTGGGGGAAGTTAAGCTATGAATCTGAAAAGCAACTTATAGATACGTATTAGCTAAATATTAGAAAACAGTTATTTTTCTATATGTACTTGTATAGGAAACTTATATATATACAGTAATTACTAGTGAGTGTATAAAAATTCATGTCGCTAAAGTCCTTGTAAATGCAAGGCTTGGGAATTTTTTTACTCATTTTTGAAAATTGACTTCTAGCGACTTTCCACATCTTTTAAGGCGACTTATTTTATATTTTTAGTGAGGCATTATTACTAATGTATACATTGGGACAGTTGCATTTTTTGTATTTTGTGTACTTATCTAACATAATTGTATAAATTCTATTTTTATTATAAAATTAAGGGATACATCATAGTAAATATATATTATAAGTTCGCAACTATAAATGTTGACTAAATTTAACTTTGGGGTGTTGTATATGAAAGACTTAAAAGCTTTTTTTATTGGTGTTGGTGTATTTATTTTGGGTTTTATAATAGCAGGAACATTAGCAGAACTTTTTTCTGGAAATAATCCAGAGCGTTCCTATTATCATCTAATCTTCTTCTCAATTCTATATTTATCAGCGGTTGTAACTACATTAGGAATAAAAGTTTTAGAAGAAATCAGAAGTGATGACAATAAATAAGTTCAAATCTGTTAAAAAAGTAGATGTAATACACATGCTTATCAAGGCGTGAATTATGTCTGCTTTTTTATTTTCCTTGCTGCCGGCAGGCCAAGACCTCGAAGCACTACCCGAAAAGAGAGTTATGTCCTAGGGTGGACATGCCCCTAAGGCTGGAGGTACAGAAGTCTTGGGAGCTTGTACACCCGGACCTTTTCCGAGCATTTTTTTTCGGTTGAGCTTGCGGTGGGTGGGAGGTGGAACATCCCATTATATTTAATGGGTGCAGCCACGACACTTGACCAAAGATGAGTGAAGGTATGGGACTGTGGTTTTTTTCTATTATAAAATAGTTTATAATCTTTAGAAAAGTTAGTTTAGGATAGTCTATTTGATAATTTTAAATTTTAATATAGTTATTGACCATATGGTTAATAACTATATTAATGCGTAAATACAGCAGAATAGCTAACTTTATTTGTAATTACACTTTAAAATGGTTGTATGCTCAAATTCAAAGTCAATATGAGAAATACAGATATTGTGTTAAGTTGTATATGAAAGTTCCAATGTGGCTGAACCTATGATTACTATAAGATCAGTAAAGTTTAAAGGCTTCAGAATATATTTAGGAGAATTTGGGTCTAATCTTAAAAGTTCTTGAATCTTTTGTTCAGAATCTATTATCATAATAACAGATTTTCCTTCAGAAATATTATTAATTTTATAATTAACATTAGTCATTAGGCCTATATCTTTTATTGTATAAATGCCCTGAGATAAATGTATAGGATTTTTAGTCTCGGCATAAGTATTAATTGGCTTAAACAATAAAATAAGCAAAAATACAGATATAATAATAATTTTTTTTCTCATTTGCTAAACACCCCTTTATTAATTATCAATTTTATTATTTATAATTAATAAATTAATATGTATTTAAATTTAATATTTAATCTAATAACTGAAGTGTTAATAAGAAAATGAGTTAATAAAGACCTATTTTTATAAGAAGTGTTAACATGTTTTGGCTTATAAGAGATATTTAAAATTATTGGGAAAAATATCTGTATAAATTAAGTCTTAAAGTGTGCAGCTGCTGTCTCCAACTTGTATAAGTTGAAGTTACAACTACTAACTATAAGATAAAATCAAAGGTGTTTTAGGTGGGTACGATAGTATCTTAACTCAGATTCATTTTCAGTTTTGCATGTCTTCTCAAGATAAGCAATCATATTAGCTTTATCCTTTGGAAGTTGACCTTCAACAAAAAGGGCATTTGATGCACCTAGAGTGGAGAAGTATACTGGAATATTCAAATTATCAATAAGTGTCTTCAATTCCTCCAACTTTCCTACCTCCGTTTCTTCAGACCAATTACCAGCCTGAATTTCATGGAAAAGTTCAGATTCTGGATAGACAGTAAGCATGGAAGAACCAATAATCTGTGGATGTGTCTGATTAAATACTTTGGCAGTTTCTAATGCACTGAGTTTTCCTCGTCCAGCACCAGAGAGTCCCGTAAGGTAAAAATAATTATATTTAATGTTAGCAGCATCCAGACGGTGACTTTGAGTTATAATTTCTTCAGGTCTATAGCCTTTATTCATGAATTCAAGAGTTTTTCCATCACCAGTTTCTACACCGATGGTAATACCATCATAACCAAGTTCATGCAAAGAATTTAATTCATCCTCCGTCTTAAGAGTAATATCAGTAATACGGGCGAAACATCCTATGGTCTTACAATTTGGCAGATATTTGTGAATTAATTCTGCTATTTCTTTTAGTCTTTCGTATTTTAAGACAAAAGGATTTGCTCCTGTTAAGTAAACACGCTTGACCTTTTGGTTATAGTTCTGTGCTTCTGTTAGATCTTCTTCTATATCTTCAAGTGGAGATATTCTAAATTTGAAAGGGAGATCATCATAAAGAGTACAAAATTTGCACTTGTGGTGAGTACAGCCAGCGGTGACTTCAATTAATAAAGATTCTGCCTCATATGGAGGTCTCCAGATAGTTCCAGTGTAATGCATATATATCGCTCCTTTAGTAATAGTTTAATAATAGCTTTTTTCAATGAAACGAGTCTCAAGATGGTGGCCTCCCGTTTCTTACTTACATGCTACAGTAAAGTTTTTTTATATACAAGTACGGTTTTTTTATGGAGGTAGTATTATTTTTAATACTAGGTGTAAGAAAAAGTAGTACATTGTCTTTTGCGTTAGTGTGAGGTATACTGTCCATAAACGGAGGGATGAACTATGGCGGATAATAAGTTTAGTGACAAGAATATGATAGCCCGCTGTGTTCCAATGAGCACGCTGCAGTCTGTATTAAATGGTAAATGGAAAATATTAATTTTATGGTATATAGCATGTTATAAGGTTCAACGTTTTGGTGAATTGATACGTCGTTTGGATGGTATAACGCAGTCTACACTTACCAAGCAGCTCCGCGAGTTAGAGGAAGATGGTTTTTTACATAGGGAAATTTATAAAGAAATTCCACCGAAGGTTGAGTATACATTAAGTGAACTGGGGGAAAGCTTTGTTCCTGTTTTGAATGCTATGATGGCTTGGAGTGAAACTCATCTGTGCCAGGGTTATGTAAATCCATATATGAATAAAGAAAAAGCTGATAAAGAGCAATAAAAGGCTGGATGCGTGGAAACATCCAGCCTTTTAATATAATGAGTTCCAATTTTGTGTATAAACCTTCATTTCTTCTTTAGGAGAGTATTTTTGCAAGGAATAAATTTAGAAGCCTATATAGATTATAAACAAGTTTAATTGAGGAAAGTCGAAGGAATTATTTTAATGGAATGTATGCACAAATAGCATTCAATTAAATTGAATATAAGTATAATAATTCAAAAATTAGAGCTATATGTAGTGCTATTGCGGTGTATACGTTTATTAAGCTATTTCTAATACAATAACAATAATTGACATATTTTATATTTAAATGTATAACAACATTGATAACATGTTATTAATAATTTAAAGGAGTGATTTTATGAAAATTTCAAAAAAAATATTCAGTTTTATTACTTCTCTTTTAGTTTTAGCAACTACTCTTACTTTAGGACATACAATATCTGCTAAAGCAGATACAAATGATGTACCAGTTCAATTATACTATAGCAATGGAGTTGGCGACTCTTCAGAAACAGGGCATTACTTTGGATATATCGCTGTAAAAAATTTTGCATATGATAAGAAGGTTACTGTTCACTATAGTTATACTGGACCTCAAGCAAGCAATGTATGGAATGACATAGCTGCAACTTATGTTAAAACTAACGCTTTAGATGGATATGAGATATGGAAGTTTGAAACACCTTCAGAATTTGATCATTATGGTTTTGGACAAATTCAATACTGCATTAAATATGAAGTGAATGGACAAACTTATTGGGATAATAATAATGGTAAAAATTATGTAGGAATTGACTTTGCAGAAAGCAGACCCCATGTTATTTCCTATGGACAATCTGACAGTGGTTTATCTTGTTATATTGCAACAAAAAAATCAGTAACCCCTGAAGCAATCAGAATACGTTATAGTGAAGATAATTGGACTACTTATAAGGATGTAGATGCAACTAACGCAACTGATATATCTTACAGTAATGATACAAATTGTTGGATTGCAAAAGTACCAGTGGAAAAAGGAAAGCAAATAAAATTTTCAGTGTATTATTTATTAGATGGGGTACAACATTGGGACAACAACTTAGGAGATAATTATAGCTTTAATAATTAGAAATATTTGTACCCATATATTTTGGAGTACAACCCCTATATGTATAAGAATAGGCCATATATTGGACATTGGTTTCAATATATAGCCTATTTCTTGTATTTTGAATACCACAGGTTATACCTGTGGTTCTAAAAAGCTTTTAGCTATGAGTAGAAAAAAGCAAAAAATAGAGCACCTTTTAGGTGCAGCCAGTAAAGGCATGCGGTTGGCAAACCTAAAAGGTGCGAGTAGCACCGCCAGCAATAAAGCCTTATAGGCGCAGTGCAAGCCACCCGTTTTCCGGGTGGTCATGACTTGGTATAGAATGTTTAGACCTTATGAAAATGTACGTTTTCCTGTTTGATTTATGATAAACCATGACAAAATCATTGTTTATTATTGAAACAATTTACTTATGTTACTAATCATAGTATGGTGTAAGTGTATTAATAATTATTTATTATATTAGGTGGTGATTTAATAATGGATTTTAAAATGGTGTGCTTAGATATTGATGGGACACTATTAAATTCTAAGCATATGATTTCTGAAAATACAAAAAAAATTATTTATAAAATCACAGAAGAAAAACAAATTCCAATAATACTAGTCTCAGCACGAATGCCAAAAGGGATATTATTTTTACAAGAAGAGCTTAACATAATTCAACCAATTATTTGCTACAGTGGTTCTTTAATTCAAAGTAACAATACAATTTTATTGAATAATACAATATCACTTTCTGATGTTAAGCCTCTATATGGTATTATGAAGGACCTAAATATACATGTAAGTTTATATAGAAATAATGAATGGTATGTAGAAGAAATGGATGAGTGGGCGCAGCAAGAAAGCGAAATAACAAATATTAAGCCAACAATTGTTAAATTTGCTGATTTATTTAGCATATGGGCTCAGAAAAATTCAGGACCTAATAAAATATTATGTATGTCCAGCTCAAGTAACATAAAAGAATTAAATAAGAAAATTCAAGGGTATCATTTTGACAAGTTAAATGTATATCCATCAAAGCCTACGTATTTAGAAATAATGCCTGTTAGTGCAACTAAAACTTCAGCAATTGAATTTTTATGTAAAATGTTTAATATATCAAAATCACAAGTAATTGCTATAGGAGATAATTATAACGACATGGACATGATAAAGTTTGCTGGTTTAGGAATTGCCATGGGAAATGCTCCAGATGAGGTGAAAAAATGTGCTGATGATATAACTTTCTCTAATGATGATGATGGTGTAGCAAAAGCATTAGAAAAGTATATTATATAAAGTACTAATTTATTTGCAATTAAAAAGCAATTCAGATCTGCATCTGAATTGCTTTATTTATGTGTGCCTAGCATTGGGCTTTTTACTCAATTCTATTATCTTTTAGAAAACAAAAAATTTAGGAGAAGATTTTTTTATTCAAAGGCAAAGCTTTGGTTCACAGTTGATGTTGCTTCAATATAGTTTTCAACTAAGTTATCAATGCCTTTGCAAATGGGCTCTAAATTACAAGCCTCACAATTTCTTAGAATTCTTCCTTCAAGTAAGTGGCATTTTGAACCCTTAAAGCTTGTATCAAAAAGAGTTGAAGCAATAGCAAACTTATCATAAGTAGCTTCACCATCTATTTTTTTAACTACTTCATTATCTACAAAAAACTGATTTTCCATTATACAAACCTCCAATAAATATTATTTTGATGCATCACCATATACTTTACGGTGAAATAAACTAAATTTATGCTTATTGGGAGTATATTTCGATGAATTAACTTGGAAAGTATAAATAACTTAGTAGATCTACTGAGGATAATAAAAAATAAAATAATTTGCTTAATTTAATTATTTCCCTATCCTACAGGTTTCTATTCTTTATCCTAATATTAAGTAAGTTATTGATACACTAATTCCACTTACAATCCTTTAGATAAAATGTTTTACTACATTCTTTCCCAAAGATATCTTCCCAAGTTACACATACTTTAAAGTTTTCAAACAATTTAGTTATGTCATCCTTTTTGAGCTTAGGTGCGTAAAATGTAACTTCTCGGTCATATTGTAGTTCGTAAGGATATTCAAGACTTCCGTCTCCTAATAATTTTATATTTGGGTTGTTCAATATAAAATTATCTAAATCTTCTGAACTTACTTTAACATGTTTTCTCATTATTCTATTTTTTGAGAATGTGAATCCTATAGTTACTTTCTTTATGTCACTAGGTTTCACAGTTGACATGTCAACTCCAGAAACGTATAAAAGATGAGATGAATTTTCTACTTTTTTATATGCATTTATTGAAATCTCAGAATTAATATTTTGAAAAACAAAGAATAGCATAGTAAAAATTATAACCACAATAACAGCTATGAAAATTAATGCTTTTTTTCGATAAAAATTTTTTTTCAATTTTAGCCTCCATAATTAGAACCACTATTTTAAAAAAATATTACATATAAAATATCTAATAAATCCATGTAAGCAATTAAGTATAATGTTTGTAGTATCTAATATTTTTGAGTGTGCTACTTGAAAATGTCTTTCCAAGTATTATAAACACCATATATTTCATGAAAACACAAATACAGCAACAATACTTAGTCCCTTTAATATTCTATATATGTATAAAATAACATATATTTCTCCATAGTATCAATACTTCATTCTATGATTATTTCTGATTACTAATAATTTATTTTTTAAGTAAAGCTCCTAAATTTTGAAAGCTCCTCCGTATATATAAACAAATATTATTTAATGAGGACACACCAATGGAAGATTTCATAAAGCTTGTAGCCAATGTTGGCTTTCCAATAGCCGTTGCTGGCTACTTACTTATCAGAGTTGAGACTAAGATAGATAAATTAACTGAATCCATATATAACCTTTCAATTGTTATTAAGGCATCTGAAAATAAATAACAAGTCCAAATATGCGACGGATATTTGGACTTAGACAAGGAAATAGGTTCCGCAGATAGCAGAGATATCTAAGGGTTCTGTTGACACAGTATAAGATCAAATAGACTAGCAGATGGACTTATTTATTTTTTGAAGATGCCTAATTTTGAAATTAGGTGGCAACAATGATAATACCAACCATGCTGCATAAAAGAAAAGCCTCCATAGTAATTTGTACTATAGAGGTTTTTTTCTATAAGTTAAGACTCAATCTTGTTCTATGTTATAAATTCTTTTAGAAGTAGCCACTACCCGTACTTTATTAGAAATTCGGGAGTAAACAGGCTACGCCCATATAATTTAAGACACCGTTTCGTGTCCGGTTAGTTTTTTTGAAAATATAGAGAATTTTACAAATTATCGTATCGCCTTATTGTTCGCTCACTAACACCTAGTTTTTCAGCCACTTCCTTTTGGGTTAAGCCCTGCTCTCTCAACTCCTTAATGGCTTCTACTCTATTTAATTTTTCACGTTCTCTCCTATTTAACCCTATGTCATTTCTTCTTTTAACTTTTCTATTTGAATAATCCCTACATCTTTTTTCTTTATTATCAATAATTGTGCTAAGCTCTTTCATTTCTTCAGCTGTAATGCTTAGGAGCTGAATCAAAGTAGCATTTTTATAGTTATATCCTAATGTTTTGTATACCTTGCTTCTTCCTATAACCTTTTGGAGCTTTACCTTAGTGGCTTCATCTACCTCGCCTTTTTCATTTTTAACAAGGTTAAAATCATTAAGTAGCCATTCTTCATAAGCACGATTTGCTGATTCAGTTATTTTTTCAACTTCTTTATTACTAAGTGGCTTCTTAAAGTTGCTATTAAACTCTAAAGTATCTTCTAAGGCTTTTTCCTTATCCCCTGTGAAGCAGTTGGACCAGTAGCGATATAAAAAGCACATAAGCTCTCGTTGTCCATGAATTACTAATTCCCCATCGCTATTACGGCAATAGCCTTGTCTAAGCTCTTGAAGCTTTATAAGATCCAAGAGTCTTGCGTGGTGCAAGGAAAACATATTATATAGCTTTACAACCTTTGCTTTTCTGCCCTTTTGCTTGTGCATTGGGTTTTTAACATAAGGGGTTAGCTCTGGAAGGTAATTTTCTTGGATTTCTCTTAAAGAATAGATGTAATCATTATAAATTTCTATCTGAGCTTTAACCTTATTTTTTTGATTCGTGCTTCCAGCAAGCCTCATTATTCTGGCACTATCTATGCTTTTTGAATCTGCACCCACGTCTTCAAGCTCTTTAAGTAAGTACTTTTGAAGTCCATTCCAAAGGGGGAGCGCCTTATAGGGTACTGGCTCTATAAGCCAATAAACAGCCATGCCTCGACCTGTATTTATTATAAAGCTTGGCTCAGGCACAGTTTTGCCAAAATAATCATGTTCTAAAATATATTTAACTCCATCATAGCTACTGTTTTGGTAATGTTTACTATTATAAAAATCTATATCAATGTACAGAGCATTAAGTTTTCTTATGTTTTCAATCCTTCTATATGGCTTAAAATAACTGTTTGGAGATACATATATATTGACATCTTCAATACTTAAAACCTTACCTATGTTGGCTCTTAAGCTCTGAATCTTATAATGATACTGAAGAAAGCGATTATCCTTCTTTACAGCTATGGTTATAAATCCATCATCCTTATTATGCAAAAGATCCAGCTGAGTTATTGCCATGTTAATAATCTTTTCATCACCGTTCAATTTCAGTTCGTTTTTTGAACGGTTTTCTAAATTTCTAATTGCTGTTATCATATACAGTCACTAACCTAATACAAAAAAGCATTGTCTGTGGTCAATGCCATTAACACTGGTTTTATGTCCTGTAAAGTAGTCTAAAATAGGCTTAATTTTCATAAAAAAACGCTCCAAATCCTTTATTTTACTATAATCAGCAAGGGTTCAGAACCGTACTTTTTTTGTTGACTTATGATACACTAATATGTATAATCGTAAGTGAAAACAACAAAAATAAACTAAATAAATAAACAATTATTAAACTAATTATTTATTTACTTAATTATTTTTTGAGATCCTATATGATGTTTGGCCTGAGAAACTTCGCATCATATGGGATCGTTTGCTTTTTATAGTAATTTTATTTATAATTATTTTAGTTATTTAACATGACTTTATATTACTTAATATACTTTATTCTATTCTTTATTTCAAGTTTTTTCGTCCATGCCGTCTTTTATGGAGAAAAAAATCTCAACCCTTCTTTATATTCTATCTAAATCAAGAATTTCCTTGTATTTAAGTGCAATTTCCAAAAAATTCACGTATTAGTAATATGTAAATATATGGTGAAGCCTTAATTTTATTAAGGTGGTGTTTTATGGATCATAAACAAATTGAACAATGTGTTATAAAAGCCAAAGAAGGAGATAACGAAGCTATTCTAATGCTTCTGGATCAATATAAGCCTTTTATTTTCAAAACAGCAAACAAATACTATGTTAGCTACCTAGATATATACGACCTAGCTCAAACAGCCTATGTAGCATTAATCAATTCTATAGACAAGTATAAGATAGGCTCTAATACCTTTAGCAGCTATGCCTTTCAAACAATTTTAAATGCAATCTTAGACCTTACAAGACACAATATAAAACATAGTGATAATGTGAGCCTAAATGAAAGAATTTCAAATGAAGGAAATGCTGAATTTATTGAATGTCTTATGAGCCAAACTGATATTGAGGATGATTTTATAAGACTTGAAAACTTCAATGAACTTAGAAGTGCTTTATCAAAGCTCTCTGAAGATGAATTTGAGCTTATATTCCTCGTATATTACAATGGGGTTTCCATGAAAACCTACGCTGAAAGAAAGAACATGGAGTACTTCAGAGCTATTAGAAAAAGGAATAAGATACTTAGGAAATTGAAGATGGAGATTAGGAAGGTTATTTAATAAAATAAAAAGATTAAAAAGGGCTACACAAAATTGTATAGCCCTTTTTAATCTTTTATGCACTTGATAGCATCATAGTATGTAAAATTACTAATTATTCAACAAATCAAGCAACTTATCACTATTAGATAATGGACCTATAGGATTAAACCCTTCTCCTTCAAAGCTCATTAAATTACTAGTATCATCCTTCACATCCAAATTAAAATACAACTTAGTATAAGTTATAGTTGTGTTTATACCTTTCGCATTAACATATTGTAAGGTCTCTTTTTTATAATAATCAAATTCTAACAAAAATCCTTTTTGTTTAAATTCATCAACAGAGAATAAACTTTTATATTGATCCTTAATGGTCTTAATTCGTCCTTTAGTTTCATCAACTATAGCATTAAAATTTTTATCTTCTTTTGAAATAACAGTACTCTTTCCGTTTTTATAATATATTATTTTATATGGAACTGCTAAGTTATAAAGTGTTTGCACTGGGGAAGTCATACTAGTTGCAGTATTATTCATTATTTTTTTATCTTCAAAATTATTTTTTGCTTTGGAACATCCGATTATAGTTACTATACTTATACAAGATATAATAGCTAAACAAAGATAAACTTTTTTCATTTACGTCACTCCCTTTTAATATTATACGTTGTCACATAAAGAAAAGTTTAAAAAGAGACTTAGAATTAATTATTTCTAAGTTTTTTTTCATTAATTACTAATAAATCAAATTAAAACAATATAAATTTTCTATTAATAAGCATAACCATACCAACTTCTATCACCAAAAAATACAATAGGAGTTGTTCCTTTTCCAGGAACAAGAGAATAGATAGTTTTGTGTAATTAGTATTTAATATTACTGCATTTATTCTAAGTCTGAATATATAAAATAAAGCAGTATGAACCTGCTCCGAATAGATATTAATTAGGTAACAAATATTAATCTTATCTAACTTGCTAATTTTTTTATTAGTTACGTATATATGGACATAAGGCATCTGAAGTGGTGCCCAAATAAAAAGGGGGTGTTTTTATGGCTATAACTGCTACAAAACAAGAAAGATCTCTAAATATCAAACTTGAGACTGGTACAAAGAATGGTAATCCAGTTTATACAACTCAAAAGTTTGGGAATGTTGCTGACACTGCAACTGATGAAGATCTATTTGCTGTTGCAACTGCTATTGGTGGGGTAATGGCAGCTGGTAACAAGGTTGTCCTAAAAAATGAATTGTACAAACTAGCTCAAGCTTAGTAAAATGCAAAATATATTGAAAGTGAGGTGAAACAATATGTCTAAATCATTAAGCATGACTTTTGCTACAGATGCAGGAAACAAGGCTTCTATTTCTGTAAATAACGTAAAAGAAAATGTTACTACTGATGAAGTTAAGGGATTAATGGATACTATAATTGAAAAGAAGGCTTTTAAGCTTCCTAAGGGAGCTCTTGTATCTAAGTCTTCAGCAGAAATAATAGAAAGAAACGTAGATAAGATTACTCTATAGTAATTAATAAATTTCCAAGAAAACTCCTATATGAAATAAGGTCCTCAATAGTAGGCCTTATTTTTTTGCAAAAAAATAGAGCTTAATGCTCTATTCTTCTCTTATTCCTAAATCAATATATGGTGTAACCTTAAATTAATTATACCATATGTAGATTTTAAAGCTACTTAATTTATTAAATATTCTGTAAATTTACGTATATATGTTAAGGCATCTGAAAATATATAACAAGTTCAAATAAACTAGCATATAAGCTTATATTCTTTCAGCTGACTTAAACCTTAAGGAGGTGTGTTTATGGTCATAAAAGCAGTTTTATCTAATCATGCTTTAAAAATAAAAGCTACATTCAAGCAAGATCAGCGAGGAAATGATATTTTCACCATCCAAACCTTTGATAATCTAAATCCAGCAATTAGCGATACTGATATGCTTGCTGTTGGTGAAGGTATTGCTAGCCTTCTTGAAAAAAATAATGGTTACTATGTTTTAACTGAAGAAACCTATGATCTAATAAGTGAATAATAGAAAGGGGGAATCACAATGGAGAAATCACAAATAGCCAAAGACCTTGTAATCAAGGTACAAACAGGTGTATCAGGTACTAATAACACACCTGTATATCAGAAATTGAAGCTTATTAATATTGATCAAGAGAATACTGATGAAGATATTTATTCTGTATGCTCTGCTATGGCTAACTTAATGGACCCTAATATGCCAAAGGTATTTCAAAGGGTTGATAGATACTTATTAACAAATTAATTTAAGACTGTGAGGTGAGATTATGTCTAAAACATTAGCATTAGTGTTTCTAAATAGAACTCAAGGAGCTACTAAGACTGTAAACATACCCTTTGCTAAAGATAATGTTACAAAGGAAGAAGTGTCAAAGGTAATGGATTTAATTCTTGATAAACGTATGTATATAACAAACCATTATGAGGATGGAGTGAAGGCTAGCGCTAGAATTATTAAAACCAAGACTCAAAATATTAAGGTATGAAAAAGTAGCATTGCAAAAGTGAATTGCAATGCTATTTTCCTGTGTTTTAGGTAGGTATTGGGTTATGAATAATAAATAGAATTTATGTTTAAAATTTATTTATTGAATCTTTGGTTCTGTATTAGAAACATTATGTTCATTTGATTAAATAAAGAATACAAGGTATAATATGTATTATTCGACATTAAATTCCGGACTTTATAATTATCTTATAGTAAGTTAAAGAATATATTTGAAAGGAAATGTGAATTATGAATAAAAAGAAGATAATACCCATATTAGTTTTAATGTGTGTTTTTTTAGGTGGATGTAGCAATAGTAATGATGTGAAGGATGCTTCTTCAAAGACTAATACATCTCAAAATAGCGATACAACTTCAAAAGATCAGACAGCAAATGATAACACTGATAATAATTCAACGGCTGGTAATTCAGACTCAAACCAACAAACAACAAAGGAGAATAATTCAAATTCAAACCAACAACCAACTAAAAATGACTCTGGTTCAAAGAATAATGAGATTCGACCATCATTTTATGGAACTTGGACTATTTCTAAAAAACTAGCAAGTAATAAAGTAACAACTTTTACTGATGAAGACTTAAATAAGATTATAGGCAAAACTGTTATTTTCTCAAAAGAGCAGTCAATCTCTTTCGCTGAAAACGTAAGTGACTTGAATAATATAATAACTAACCCTATTTATCAGAAAAAAACAGTATCAAATGATACTATTGCAAGTGAGACGAGGAATCATGTTACTTTAGATAAATTAGGGATAAAAGGTAATAGCGTTACTGAAGTAGAAGTTATCAATTCTAAAAAATATACGGGCTGTAGTTTCTATATAAAAGATAAAAACACTTTGATTTTATCTGGTGGAGGAGTGTATTTACAACTTAATAGAAAATAATGCAGAAAAGTGAATTTAAAATAAGTGACTTTTTATTAATATATAAAAGTTTATATATTAAAGGACTGTTGAAAGCTCAACAGTCCTTTGCTATATTTTTTATTTAGTGGTTTTTGTAAGTTCCATATAAGAACATATCACATTCTGCATTTCTTCTTACAGTTAATCCAGCTTTTACACTTGCTGGACCAGTCCAAGCTAAGAAGTTTTCTCTAATACGCTCATCCCTTACCCCGCTGCATATATTTCTGAATATTTCGTATTTATCACAAAAAGCACCTGTGCCACAGTTATAAGCAAAGCTACATAAAGCATCAAATTCATTTTGTTTAAAAGTTACCCCTCTAGATGCGAAAATTTGTTTTACTTGACTAGCAGTAGCATTAATGTCATCCATTAGCCATTGTCTAGCTTGAGCTTCTGTGCAATGACCTAAAGCAACCTTACTCTTATCTGTTGTACCGTAACCTATGGTCATAACTCCTGTTCCATCATCATAAGCATGATCTGAAAAACCTTCGAAGGATTTTACAAAATCAACCAATTTATCTGATACTAATCCAGTAGTAGTTCCTCCAGTAGAACCGCCAGTTGAACCACCATCTGAAGAGCTGCCACCTGCATAAACAACATATCCAGATTTAGTATTGGCACCTTTAGAAGTGTTATATACTACATGTGTTTTTCCACCTGCTTTATATAATGGTGTAGCTGATTCATGTGGATCTAGAGAACCTATGACTGCATCATTGCCATCATATACAGTTTCTGAAGTTGATCCATTATGCCATTCTCCTTGATGAAAATATTTTATAAGAGAAGTTACATTGTTTACATAACCTTGTCTTACAACACTACCTGCTGGGTATTGAACTAATACTAGTTGTTTTGTATAACCAACATCAAGTACTGTTATCTTATCTCCATTGCTTACTGATCTACCTGCTATTTGATTTCCACTTGCATCTCTTATATAAAGGTCATCCCCTACAACTTGAGCATTATTTGGATAAGTGAAACCACCTGATACTATATTTCCAGGTGCTACGTTTGGAAGTACATTTGACATATTAAAAACCCCTTTTTATTAATATTTAATTTTATAATTTAAATCAAGCTTGAAGTAATTACATTAATATAAAGAGAGTTTTGTCTTTAATTTGTAAACATGGAAAATAAATTTTTTTATAAGTTAGATTTGATAGCAAAAAAATAGCCAAGCTCTTATAAAGCTGGCTAAATAATAGGTTAATTTATATTATATCTAATATTATTATTTTAACGAATGTACCACTTCTGTTGGTTTTAACTCATTTATCATTTTTACTATATTATCAAAATATGTTGCAACTTCCTTATCTACCTTATTTCTATCAGATATATAGTTTGCAAACATCTCTGCAAAGCCTTCTGATAAGCACTTTCTTGTATCTGAGGAAGGGTTTCTGCCGTATTCCGTAAATATAGAAGTGTTTTTATATTTTTCATAAAGCTTTTTAAAGTCGTCATTTGAAGATAAAGTATATCTAAAATCCTCAGCTGCATATCCTAACGCTGAATAACAACCCATATAGGCATCTATAGCATGTCCAAGTTCATGAAATAGAGTCGTACTATTATTAAGTGTACTTATATATATATTATTATTTTCATAAAGGCCAGCTATATTTCCAAATTTCTTTATTGTATCCGGGTCATTAACTTTTTTGTTTAAATCATTTTCTAAATATATCTTCAGTTGAGGAAACTTTTCTAGTATGTTTTGAACCTTAGGTATACTATCTGAAACATTATTATACTGAGAAAACAATACAAATCCTTCTTTTGTTATTAAATTATTTTTATGAGTCAATAACTCATTTCCCACAAGTGCTATTAATATAATCAGCAAAGTAATGCCTAAAGACCACAGAAAATTTTTAAGAACCTTTTTCATATCAATTCCTCCGTATTTCTATTTAAATTAGCATTGTGCATAATCCTATGATAAAATTCTAAATTTAAATAAAATAAAACCATGTAGATCTAAAAAATGTCATTTTATTTTACATGATTCCCGCACTAGTTGTAATTAATATGATCTTTCATTATTTGCACAAAGGAATTTTTCTCAGCTTCATTACTAAATGCTCTTATAGGCACTACAAAAAACTTATGGGTAGTTAGATTTATTACTATATGTTCGTTTATAAGTTTAATATTTTGAATTTCATTCCAAGGAGTTGATAATATATCTCCATCTACTTCTTTACATATACCAGTTTCATTTAAAGTTAAAGTAATATTTTTTAATAAATCCTCAGACTCTGTTATTCTTCTATATAATACTTTATATAGTTTACTTGCATAATATTTTTTATAGAATACTGCGAGTAATAAGGCTAATAATATATATGTACATTTAATTATTATAAATACAATGCCAGAATAGAAGTTTAAAACTAAAAGAAACACTACTAATATTATAGGCAAAACAATCCTACACATATTAATCCTTCTTTTCACTATAGGACTATCCATTAAGAGAACATGATTAATTTCCACTACCTCATCTAAATTATTAGTATAATTTATTTTCATATTTACTTTCCACCTCTTAAATACTTTTATTAATAATTACAGAGTTATTTAATTATAAAAAACTAAATAAACCAAAGGTTAAACTAAGAAGCTGTAATGACATGACTATTGATAAATTCTAAAAACAGTTTCGTTTCTCCTTTATCTTTAAAAGTGTCTTCTGGGATGATTACTTCATCATTATTTTTAAATCTCAAGTATATTTTATTTTTATAATTTTCAATAACTTGCACATGATTCCAAGTGATTATATCAATTGAACCATTTCTTTCTTTTTTTATACTTTCTTCAGTTAATGTTAATGTAATAGGATTTAGAAGATTACTATAGTCTAATTGTTTTAGGATATTAGAAATATTATGATTAGCACGAAGTTTATAAAAATTAAAGTTACTTTTATAGGCAAAAAGAACACAAAATATGCTAATACAGATTGATATATAATAGACGTATACACTAGATTCAAATATCAATAAAGCTATTATAAAAGAAGAAAGCATAATTATTAATAGAGTTAAAATTTTTCCAAAAGTTAAGCTTTTTTTGTTAGATTTATCATTTAGATATCTGAATTTATACATATCAATTAAATCTTCATATGTATTTGAATATGTTATCTCCATATTGACCCCTACCTTAATTAGATTAATGTACTATATCAAGTGAATCTTAGTTGAACTTACACCCTCAAGGGGTACCTCGTCCAGGAGCGTGCAGCTGTTATCTCCAACTTAAGCAAATAAGTGAAAGTCAAAATCTATGATTTGGTTACTTGAACTTAGTTAACTAATGAATTAGTTAACTTCATTAAAATCAATTTAGTGTGAATCGGTTAAGCAGACATCTCAAATCTATGATTTGATGATGGTCGCTTACTCTGTGAGTACTCATCTGACTTTAGCAAGAGGAGTTTCATATAAAGTTGGAGTGTTACGAATGCTAGCTATTGGATAAATATTAACAGAAACAACTACATATAGTATATATAACTTATATTTTTATGTAAATTTTGTGATTACATTCCTTTTACAGTCAAATATCAATACTTCATTTATTCTTCATAAGAAAAAATTAACTACTAAAAACATTTAGTTCTTAGTAGTTAATTTTCACATTATTAAACTATTATAAAGCTGCAACAAGCGGAGGTAGCGCCTCAAAATTTCCAGTAACAGTAGCTACTATACATAAATCTATCAAAGCTTCTTCTATTTTTCACTTGTTTTTTCTGCACTTATAATTTGATCATCTTTATACTGTAGAGTTTCAATTACTTTACCATAGCTAAAAATTTTATTGCTTCTATTTATGATACTGTACATTTTACTTGTTTCTGAACTTGCTCCAAATACTGAAGCAATTAAATCATTCTTATGATCTTCTATTCTGTCTGTTGCAAAATACCCATCACTAGGTTGCCAATTACTAGGCAATTTCCTGCTGCTTCTATAGAAATATGATTCATATTGCCTTTTTTTATTTTTATCTATTTTACTCCCTGTTTCTAAAGGAGTATCTTTTAAAAAATTCTCAATTAACTTCTTTAATTCACCGAGATCTTTAGGTGGATTTGTAATTATATAATGTTTTTCTATGGTTATTACTTTACTATCTGGATAATTATAAACTATACTTGTGTTCTTAATTTCGCATATTTTAGGTGAAGTTCCAGACTCCTTATTACTTATGAAATGGCAATATAGTGTATATGTTGATAATGAAATAAGAAAAATAATACTTAAAATAATTTTTACTTTTATGTTTATCTTTTTCATAAATTAATACTCCTCATTATAGATACATACTCTATTTTGATTATATAGTATTAATTGGCATGATATCAAGAATTATATCAAATACTTTATAGATATACACTACTATTTCTAGCATGCCCTCTATTCGGAGCTTTGGGACAAGAGAATAACTTTGTTTTATATACTTTTATCAGAATTGGCTTATTAAATATAAGTGTATACTTTAATAACTTCCTTCAAATGGAACGTCAAATTCTATAACTGTAGGGAAAGGCTTATATTTTCCACTAAATTGAGTATAATGTTGTAACACAAACCAAGCTCTAAAACCTGCTAGATTAACATAGTTCTTTTCTACATCTGGTTTATCCAAACCAAAATGATCATAAATATTGAAATGAAGAACTCCTTTAAATGAGTTATCTGAAACTGAATAGTTTCTTACTTCTATATTATTACCCCACGTATCGTTTATAGCCATTGTAAGACCACCTAAAATATCTGACCATGAATGAAATATTGGGCGTTTTGCATTACTTTGAATATAATTATATAATTGGTTTGAGTTCTTAGTATTTTCATTAAATTGTAATGCTGCTAAATTACCTTTATTATTTACCAATTCACTAATCACAGCTTTTGTTACTACTTGAATATAATCTTTTGTTGTATCATGCTCTTTTACATTTTTCGTCAATATAGAGTTGCTGTAATCTTCTCCTTTTCCACTCTTAAAATGATTAATCATATCTAGAATAACTGCTGACATTTCTCCTTTTGCAAATAAACCTATGGCCATAATTTCTAAATCTTTAAAAAGGTCTTCAGGATTATTAGATTCATCAATTTGTAAACTAAATAATGAATTAATTGCAAGTAAGTTTTCTTTTGAAAAATCATTTATTTTCATATCGTTTGCTAGACTACCATCTTCATTTAATCCTTTTCTTCTAGCGGATTGATATACTAATGCATGTGTAGTTGTATATTTTATATTATCTAAATCTATAGCTTTTTTAATAGCTATAAGTGTTTCATTGGTTACAACACCATTGGCTGGTATTATGCTATATCTCAATTGAAATTCTTTAACTGCAAATTCAGTTAACTTGTCATAAATTCCTGATATAACTCCACTATAAATACCTAGGGTCTTTAAATCAGCTTGAAGCTGTTTAATATTATTAAATTGTATTGCAAGTATTGCATTAACTGCATTGGTTATCTTTTGAGAATAGTTTCCACTAACAACATCACTATGACTATAAGTAGCTGTTGGTAATTCAATCAATGCTGATTTTGCTCCAAGAACTGAATTTGTCCATGCAATTAAATAGCCTTGATCTTCACCATATCCATTTCTTTGTTCAAAGCCAAATTGATTTCTGAAATATTGTCCTATTTCTGGATTACCTATAGCAGCACCTTCCCATCCATGTAAATCTATAACAACCATTTGTCCAAGTGTTGAATTTTTTACCCCTTGTAGAAATTCACTTAACTGCTTAGATTCAGGTACAGTGAGTGGTGTGCTATCAGTATAATTTCTTGAACTTGTATTATGAGTAAATCCTACAGGGAAGTCTCTATTAATATCTATTTGTCCAACTATAGTGCATCTTCCAGGACCATCCTTGGTATATCCTTCAGCTAGTCCATCTGGATTTGCTGATGGTATTACATATACTGACCATCCATTAGTGCCTGAGCTTACAAGATTTTTAATTAAGTCATTTCCAATGTTAACTAGTTCTATACCATCCTTGCTCCAATGATCTTCAAAACCGTGAACTTCACATACCATTACCAAGGAATTTGATCCACTTCCAATTTTATGAGCAATTAATGGTCTGCCCTTTCCGCTTGTTCCATACTGAATTTTATCAGCACCAGCTACTGTTACATATGGTATATCTATAACCTGAGCTGAGCCACCTTCATATTTAACAAATCCAGATTTAGTGTTAGCCCCCTTATCTGTATTGTAAACTACATGAGTCATACCATTTCTTTTATATATTGGTGTAGCTGATTCATAAGGATCTAGTGAACCTATTGCCACATTATTTTCATCATATACAGTTTCAGAAGTAGAACCGTTATGCCATTGACCTTCATTAAAGTATTTTATTATTTTTGTATCATTATTTACATAACCTTGTCTTACAACATTGCCTGCTGGATATTGAAGTAGAACTAACTGCTTTGTATATCCTACATCTAGTACAGTAACCTTATCCCCAGTGTCAACTTGGTGTCCTGAAACTCCATTTCCATTAGCATCTCTAAGATATAAAAAGTCTCCTACTAATTGTGCATTGTTTGGATAAGTAAAACCACCTGGCACTACATCTCCTGGTGCTACACCATTTTCAAGGCCAGAAGAACTACTACTACCTCCTTCATATTTAACAAATCCAGACTTAGTGTTAGCCCCCTTATCTGTATTGTAAACTACATGAGTCATGCCATTTCTTTTATATATTGGTGTAGCTGATTCATGTGGATCTAGTGAACCTATTGCTACATTATTTTCATCATATACAGTTTCTGAAGTAGAACCATTATGCCATTGACCTTGATTAAAGTATTGTATTATCTTTGTATCATTATTTACATAACCTTGTCTTACAACATTACCTGCTGGATATTGAAGTAAAACTAACTGCTTTGTATATCCTACATCTAGTACAGTAACCTTATCCCCAGTGTCAACTTGGTGTCCTCCAACTCCATTTCCATTAGCATCTCTAAGATATAAAAAGTCTCCTACTAATTGTGCATTGTTTGGATAAGTGAAACCACCTGGCACTACATCTCCTGGTGCTACACCATTTTCAAGACCAGAAGAACCACCAAAACCACTAAAACCACCATCATAGGCTACATATCCAGATTTAGTGTTTGCTCCCTTACTAGTATTGTATACTACATGTATTTTTCCTCCAGCTTTATATAGTGGAGTGGCTGCTTCATGTGGATCTATTGACCCTATTGCCACATCATTTTCATTATATACGGTCTCAGAAGTTGAACCGTTATTCCATTTACCTTGATTAAAGTATTTTATTATATTTGTATTGTTATTTATATAACCTTGTCTTACAACATTACCTGCTGGGTATTGTACCAAGGCTAATTGCTTTGCAAATCCTATATCCAATACAGTAATTTTATCTCCTGCATCAACTTGATGCCCTCCAACTCCATTTCCATCAGCATCTCTAAGATATAAAAAGTCTCCTACTAATTGTGCATTGTTTGGATAAGTGAAACCACCTGGTACCACATCTCCTGGTGTTATATTTGGAAGTACATTTGACATATTTAAACCCTCTTTTCATTAATGTTTAATTTCATAACTTAAATCAAGCTTGAAGTAATTACATTAAATAAAAGAGGGTTTATTGTCAGATTTGTAAACATGGAAAATAAGTTTTTTTATAAGTTAGATTTGATAGCAAAAAAATAGCCAAGCTCCTATAAAGCTGGCTAAATAATAGGCTAATTGATATTATATCTAACATTTTTATTTTAACTAATGTACCACTTCTGTTGGTTTTAATGCATTTATAATTTTTACTATATTATCAAAATATGTTGCAACTTCCTTATCTACCTTATTTCTATCAGATATATAGTTTGCAAACATTTCTGCAAAGCCTTCTGATAAGCACTTTGTTGTATCTGAGGAAGGGTTTCTGCCGTATTCCGTAAATATAGAAGTGTTTTTATATTTTTCATAAAGCTTTTTAAAGTCATCATTCGAAGACAATTTAAATCTATTATCATCACCTGCATATCCAGTCTCTAAATAACATCCCATATAAGCATCTACAGCATGTCCTAATTCATGGAATAGAGTAGTGCTATCATTACTAAATCCACTTATATATATATTATTATTTTCATAAAGACCATCTACACTTTGAAATTTTATCACTTTGTAATTATTTAATTTTTTTTCTAAACCATGTGTTACATATATCTTCAATTGAGGGAACTTTTCTAGTATATTCTGAACTTTAGGTATATTATCTGAAACCTTATTGTACTCAGAAAACAATGCAAATCCTTCTTTTGTTATTAAACTATTTTTATGAGTCAATGCTTCATTTAGTGTAAGTCCTACTACTACAAACAAGGAAATAGTACCCATTATTAAAGAAAGTTCTTTTGCAAAGTTTTTCATACTAAACTTTGGTTTTATTGACTTATAAGTGGAGTTATCAAAACGATCACCTATATTTTCACTAAGAATTTGCAAAAATTTTTCCTTATCTTCTAGGCTATCAAAAGTATCTACAGGTATCATTAAATTATTAGACTTTAAATAGATAAATATATATTGGTCTATCACAATAGCCTTGTCCACATCACACCAACACAATGCATAGGAGATATCCTCAGACTCATCAATTATTCCATTGGGATCTATAATCATAGTTGCATTCCTATTATAATTTTTGTAGTATTCCTTTAGAGAGAACTTTAAAAATTTGTGGTACAACTTAGGAAAAATGATCACCACTATTTCACCTATTATAAAAATATGTATAATATAGTTTTTAAACAAAATGTCCCTTATAAAATAAAATAAGCCTATGTTAGTTACAAAATACTCAAATATACAAATAAATAGAAGCCCTATTAATAAATAATATTTTGAGTACTTTTGTTTATGTTTATAATAGGGTGAGTTTAAAAGCTTAAAAAGTTTAAAATTAGCTATATCATCAGAATTATTTATATAATCTATTTTCATAATCTCAACTCCAAAATCATCTAATTAGCATATTTTTTAAAATTAATATCTTTATCTTTGCTAACATTGGTTAGCAGTTCTTCTAATTCATCAGGTTTTTCAATTGCAGATAAAGGGATTATATAAACACTGCTATTGCTAATGAAAATATGTAAGTATTTAGAAGTTAGCTCCACTTTATTTACTGCCTGCCACAGCATTTTACAAAAACCCTTTTCTTTGTGATCAATTATTCCATCAGTATTTATTTCTAAATATATTTTATCATCACTATTATAGAGGTAGGATATCTTCTTTTTTAAACTCCAATAATAAATTTTAGGATAGAAGAATATAATTATTACGGTTAATAAAGCAAATAATAGTGTATTATAGAGCGCAACTCTCCTATCAAATGAATTTTTCATTATAAAAGTATTCTTAAAAGAATAAATAAATATAAGCAAAGGAATGATTGCAAAACCATATCTTCTTATTGGACCACGTCTTTTTATTGGATCACGTATTCTTCCTTTTGAGCCACTTATTTGAAATATTTGAAAGTTAATAAAATCCTCTAACTCATTTTTATATATTATATCCATAATAACCCCTTAACTTCATTATTTTTACTATATATTATTATAATACATATGTATAATTGTTTAATGCCAATTTTTATTTTGATTAAAATTTGAACTATTCTCATAAGTTTATAATCCTCACTAGATATAAAAATATCACCAAAATTATTTCAAATTTAAACTTGAAAATAATTTTGGTGAATAAATTAGTGTTGATTATATTTTATGAGAATTTAGTACATCGCTATTTACAGCAATTTTAACCAGCAATCGCTCCAAAAAGTTCAAGCATTTTTTTTATGAATGAATCTATAGTTTTATTGACAGTTCCTCCTAATTTTAAGAATACCAATCCGCTAACTCCAAGAGCTACTAAAAAGCCTTGTGTTAAATGCTTCCAATCAATATTAAGATCTACAGATGCACTGTTACAATAT
Source organism: Clostridium sp. TW13 (assembly GCF_024345225.1). Taxonomy (NCBI): domain Bacteria; kingdom Bacillati; phylum Bacillota; class Clostridia; order Eubacteriales; family Clostridiaceae; genus Inconstantimicrobium; species Inconstantimicrobium mannanitabidum. Next base: position 32,783 of record NZ_BROD01000002.1, on the reverse strand, counting down.
TGACTCGCCTTTTCCATATTAGATATTTCTTCTGAAGGATAATCTTCGTGAATTGATATTTCTATTTTGCAATATAAATTTTTTGATAAATATACTAAAGCATCTAAATCAAATTTAATTTCTATTGTTATTTTTTGCTTTGAACTTAATGCAATTGAAATATTTCCGTTACCTATTTTAAGAGCGAGCTCATCTAATTTTGATTGTAATTTTATATATTCAGTAATCGGGAAGTCGCTTAAATCAAATGAAGGTTTCCCATTTTTTATAGAAATATTACCTACCTTACCGTCTGATAGCGTCATAGTAGAAGTAGATCCGATAGTTACGTCTACCTCAAAATTTCCAACAATAAATTTAAAAGGAATATTAGCATCAAGTTTATTTTGATAACCCATATTATATAAAATTGTGCTTATGCAATCCATTGCATCTGAGTAAGTCTTTCCAGCAACTTTTGTTCCAGGATTATTTGCAAGTATTGCATTAACTGCATTTGTTATCTTTTGAGAATAGTTTCCATTAACAACATCACTATGACTATAAGTAGCTGTTGGTAATTCAATCAATGCTGATTTTGCTCCAAGAACTGAATTTGTCCATGCAATTAAATAGCCTTGATCTTCACCATATCCATTTCTTTGTTCAAAGCCAAATTGATTTCTGAAATATTGTCCTATTTCTGGATTACCTATAGCAGCGCCTTCCCATCCGTGTAAATCTATAACAACCATTTGTCCAGGTGTTGAATTTTTTACTCCTTGCAGAAAATCACTCAATTGTTTAGATTCAGGTACAGTGAGTGGTGCGCTATCAGTATAATTTCTTGAACTTGTATTATGAGTAAATCCTACAGGGAAGTCTCTATTAATATCTATTTGTCCAACTATAGTGCATCTTCCAGGGCCATCCTTGGTATATCCTTCAGCTAGTCCATCTGGATTTGCTGATGGTATTACATATACTGACCATCCATTAGTGCCTGAGCTTACAAGATTTTTAATTAAGTCATTTCCAATGTTAACTAGTTCTATACCATCCTTGCTCCAATGATCTTCAAAACCGTGAACTTCACATACCATTACCAAGGAATTTGATCCACTTCCAATTTTATGAGCAATTAATGGTCTGCCCTTTCCGCTTGTTCCATACTGAATTTTATCAGCACCAGCTACTGTTACATATGGTATATCTATAACCTGAGCTGAGCCACCTTCATATTTAACAAATCCAGATTTAGTGTTAGCCCCCTTATCTGTATTGTAAACTACATGAGTCATACCATTTCTTTTATATATTGGTGTAGCTGATTCATAAGGATCTAGTGAACCTATTGCCACATTATTTTCATCATATACAGTTTCAGAAGTAGAACCGTTATGCCATTGACCTTCATTAAAGTATTTTATTATTTTTGTATCATTATTTACATAACCTTGTCTTACAACATTGCCTGCTGGATATTGAAGTAGAACTAACTGCTTTGTATATCCTACATCTAATACAGTAACCTTGTCCCCAGTGTCAACTTGGTGTCCTCCAACTCCATTTCCATTAGCATCTCTAAGATATAAAAAGTCTCCTACTAATTGTGCATTGTTTGGATAAGTGAAACCACCTGGCACTACATCTCCTGGTGCTACACCATTTTCAAGGCCAGAAGAACTACTACTACCACCTTCATATTTAACAAATCCAGACTTAGTGTTAGCCCCCTTATCTGTATTGTAAACTACATGAGTCATACCATTTCTCTTATATATTGGTGTAGCTGATTCATGTGGATCTAGTGAACCTATTGCCACATTATTTTCATCATATACAGTTTCAGAAGTAGAGCCATTATGCCATTGACCTTGATTAAAGTATTTTATTATCTTTGTATCATTATTTACATAACCTTGTCTTACAACATTACCTGCTGGATATTGAAGTAGAACTAACTGCTTTGTATATCCTACATCTAATACAGTAACCTTGTCCCCAGTGTCAACTTGGTGTCCTCCAACTCCATTTCCATTAGCATCTCTAAGATATAAAAAGTCTCCTACTAATTGTGCATTGTTTGGATAAGTGAAACCACCTGGCACTACATCTCCTGGTGCTATACCATTTTCAAGACCAGAAGAACCAGAAGAACCACCAAAACCACTAAAACCACCATCATAGGCTACATATCCAGATTTAGTGTTTGCTCCCTTACTAGTATTGTATACTACATGTATTTTTCCTCCAGCTTTATATAGTGGAGTGGCTGCTTCATGTGGATCTATTGACCCTATTGCCACATCATTTTCATTATATACGGTCTCAGAAGTTGAACCGTTATTCCATTTACCTTGATTAAAGTATTTTATTATATTTGTATTGTTATTTATATAACCTTGTCTTACAACATTACCTGCTGGGTATTGTACCAAGGCTAATTGCTTTGCAAATCCTATATCCAATACAGTAATTTTATCTCCTGCATCAACTTGATGCCCTCCAACTCCATTTCCATCCGCATCTCTAAGATATAAAAAGTCTCCTACTAATTGTGCATTGTTTGGATAAGTGAAACCACCTGGTACCACATCTCCTGGTGTTATATTTGGAAGTACATTTGACATATTTAAACCCTCTTTTCATTAATGTTTAATTTCATAACTTAAATCAAGCTTGAAGTAATTACATTAAATAAAAGAGGGTTTATTGTCAGATTTGTAAACATGGAAAATAATTTTTTTATAAGTTAGATTTTTTGTAATATCAAAGTTAAAGCGAATACCCACTAGATTTAAACCAATCTTCTCGGATATGGTGTTTTGATAAGTCATTATATAAAGATAGAAAATAACTTCACTTTCTATAATGGTTATAAGGGTAAAGTTTTATATTATTACTTACCTTTAACTGATTTTTTGCTTTGTTAAAATCATTTAAATTTTTATAAGGACCATACCTTTTGTCTATTTTAATATCCATAATCCAATACCAGGTTTCATTTTCATCTGGAACCTTTGGGGTATAAATCTCATCATGATAAACTTCTTTAGGTCTAACTTGTTTTGCTATTATAAAATTATCATCAAAACCAAAGCTATCTACAAAAGTATCAATTCTACAGAGATCGTTGTCTTCAACATCATCATATATATATGATGAATATCTATTTGTTCTGGCAAATTTATATTTCTTTGTTATGTTATAGCTGAAGTCTCCTCCACCTGAAACTGGAGGCACAAAGTTTATAATGAACTCTTTCACAATGAAAAAAATAATAATAGGAATTATTAGGGCAATAAATATATAAAACTTCTTTTTTTTCATTCAATCATCTCCATTCCATAAATACTTTATCATATAATACAGCCAATATACAGATATTCAAAAATATGTATTTTATATGTTTGATTTCCTTTACACACTATGTGCATTTGTCATAAATCTCTATATAATGGAGTGACCGCTTCATTTCAATCTATTAAACCTATTGTCATATCACTTTCTTATGTAAAAAGTATAGGAAATAGCTATATCAAAGCGTATAAATTCATTTTGATATAGCTATTTTCATTTAAATTAACAATATTTATTTTATAAGTTCTTATTATAAATTAGTTATAATCATATACTATATTAATTGTTCTTATTAACATAATATATTAAAAGTACTGTCTTAATTTTTTTAAGGCCCTGTTTTTATTTTGATTAACAGCTTGTCTACTAATATTATTAATTGAAGCAATTTCTCTATCGCTAAGTCCCGCAAAATACCTAAGTTTTATTACAGATTTTTCTATATCACTTAAATTATTAATAAGTTCACTTAATATAAACTTATTTTCTGTAGAATCTTCACAATTCCCAATATCATATTCACATGAAAATTCAGAATTATTAATGCATCTACTTTTTTTAGATAGCTGTATGTATTTATATTTTATAGCTCTGTTTATATATGATACTGCAACTTTATCTTCTTTGAAACCGTCTTCATATATTGGGATTTTTTTAACTACTTTTATAAATTCTAATACTAAATCCTGCTTTTCATCCTCACCATCCTTATAATTAAGCATTCTTGAATATTTATTTAATAAGGGATCAAATTTTTGCAATAGTAATATCAGTGAGTCCTTATCTCCTTTTTGACACCTTTCTATTAAACTTAATATCTCATTTGCCATAATACCCCTCCAAATTTCTTTTTTATGTATATAGATACATAAACTTCGAAAAGGTAAAGGTTGTAAATGAAATATTTTTAATATTTAATTTTAAGTTCCAATAATGCATTTTTTTGTATAAACAGTATTTATTTTAACACTTTTTCTTTTATTTCTTCTATATCCTGTTTAATTGTAGGCAATACAGAGGTTAATTCAGTAATTATATTCTGATAATTTGTTTCTCTCTTACTATTTTCTTTTAAAACGTAAAATAGTAGATATGAAAATAAAATTGCAAAGGCTCCTTGGGTAGCAATTAGCTTTAAAACGTCAGCTTCCATAATTTCATCTCCTTTCTTTATTTAAAATTCTATATTATAAATTTTAACTAGATTACTATTGCAAAAACTCTAATAATAAAAGAGTAAGTAATCCTATTTTTGTAAAGCAGTTTATCAAAAATCTTTCTTATTTACAGTATACACCTCATTATTGAGGTTATAATATTTTTTAAATAATCAAACTTTATGACTCTGTCAATGTATATTAAGTTAATATATTAATATACGCAAACAACATGTTACTTTTGAAAAATTGGGCATAAAAGGTGATACTATTACTGAAATATCTATTGATGACTTTAACACTTAATTAGGCTTTCCCTATATAAAAGATAAAAACACTTTAATTTCATCTGGTGGCGTAGTGTATTTCCAACTAGATAGAAAATAATATAAAGAAAACATGATAAGAATAAATCATTATTTCATGATAAGAAGATATAATGATTTAATGAAAAGATGATATCATGATATACTAATAATCAGGATTCTAATCACCTTGATAAATAATATGCATACTATTTATTATGGTTTTTTCTATCTAAGAAAACACTCATTCTCCTATAGCGAACAAACCCCAGTATACTACATGCTGAGGTTTGTTCGTTATAAGAAAATTATAAAAAGGAATAGAATAATTTTATAAAACAAAAGAAAATATATAGTTTTAAAAGAGGTTGGATATTATATTAAACTATCCAACCTCTTAAAGTATATCTCTAATTAACGAACATCCACATAATCGAAAAAGAATTTACCAGCACAATCTTTACCGTCTGCCCACCAATCTCCTAAAGCTACAGATTTCACTGAATCTATATATGCGCATGCTGTATATACAAATTTATCATCTATGGCGATATCTGTCTTAGTAGTAGAAACACAGTTCCATGTAAGTTTATGCCAACCTGTACTTCTAGGTATACTTGTTATCCAAGAACCACCTCTGCCAACAGTGAATGCATAATTGTTTTTAGATGCGTCAGTATCCACACCAATAGATATTGATCCAAATGCGTCACTGGAGTCAAAGTTACTGCCAAATGCAGTGCCCATAACTTTTGCGGAAGTAACACTTGCATCATCATAAAAGAACATAGTTAATGTTTTAAATTGAGTTGCATTAAGATTTTTGTATATATAAGCTTTATCACCAGAAAGATATAAAGAAAAACCTCCCTCACATGCTTTCTGCAAAGTTTCACCTACATTACCGAAACTATCCCAGGCTAATAGTGCATTGTTCTCAAAAGTCTCTCTGAAGTAAGGCTTAGGTACATAGTTCTGGTAATAAATAATTTTATTCAGAATACTTTGATTATCAACGCAGTTACTAGGAGACATATCTTTCTTAGATACAGCTTTAGTTTTTCTAAAAATATAAGGACTATATTTTTCTTTGTTTTCTTGAGAAAGACCATTATATATTCTATCAAAATTAGAATTAAAAGTGACATTGAAAAGCTTAAACATCATTTGGTCATTATATACTCTGTTGGTTTCCTTTTGAAGATAATATACTTTTTTGTTACAACCTAAAGCTATTCCAAAGTTTTTATTGTGGTATTCCATCGGTAAACAGTATCTTTCAAAAGGTGTAGTTTCATTTCCATTAAAAAATTCAAAGTATAACTCAGGGGTATTACTATCAGCTGTAACACAATATTGTTGACCACTTTTTAATGTGACTTCTACTGGATTTTTGGCATTAGTTTGAGAATAAATTTTTATACGATAAGAAAGGCTAGAGTTATTAGGATTTATTCCATCATACATACTTATATAGAATTTATCTTGAGCAAAGTCAGGGGGTGCAAAAGATATCCACTCATTATAATCTCCATTGTTTATTGAGAGATTATCGATGGATTTTGCTATAAGTGGGAAAAATGTGCTTAAGAAGTTTCCAACTATGCCCATAACACTCATACCCCCATCTATCACTTCCCCACTTGCATGGGCTTCCTTAGGGATAAATGTTAAGGGTAAAGTTAATACAAGTAAGAGCGTTGTTAGCTTTTTAAGAAATTTTTTCATAAAAGACCTCCTTATTTATTGAAAATAGGACTTATGCAGTCACTGTCAAAACATGCAGGAGTCCCATTAAAATATACCATATTTAGTATAAATTGTATACGGCTTATACTAAATATGGTATATAATTTATACACTTGTGTGAAATTTGTGACTAATACAAGGGGTAGCGCCAACATTGTGAAAAACGTTGGCGCTACCCTATTTATTTTTTATTGAACAATTATTATGTAAAATAAAAACAAAGTGAAGAATCTTATTCTTCACTTTGTTTTGTTAAACCTTTTATGGATCGGGTTGATATTAAACATTCTTCTCCGTTTATCATCTGTGCAATTCTATTTTTCACATCCAGCTCTTTGATATTGTCTTTGTTTACTAAGTAAGATTTGTGGCATCTATAAAATCTTTCATCAAGTTTTTCTTCGATTTCCTTCATCTTTGCGTAGAATTCTATCTGTCTATCAGTGGCATGAAGGATAACTTTGTGGATCACATCTGAGGTCTCAAAGAATAAAGTTTTATTGTACTCTACATTTATAAGCTTGTCTTCACACTTCATGGTGAAGATTTTCTGAAGCTCTGTGGTCTTTGCAGTGTATTTTTCATTGGCGTTCATTATGCATTGATGAACCCTTTCTTTTATGTTATTGTAATTATCCTTTATGATATAATCCATAGCTTCTACCTTATATAAGAAAGTAAGATAGCTCATTTCTGCATGAGTGGTTATATTTAAAATGGTGTGCAAATAAGAAAGGGCTATCCTACTAGCTGTTTTAAACTGCTAATGGGATAGCCCCTGAGAGAATCAATCAAATTAATTCTCGTATCTATATAGAATACATATCAAATATATATATTTAATTTATTACTCTAGCATTAGCCCAGTCAGCATGATCGTTGTCTATACCATCTCCGGCATCAGTTACAACAAGCTTCAACTGACTTACACCAGTTACATTTACATTTATTGATTTAGCAGATGTACCTCCAGTTACAACTCCACTATCATAAAGTTTTACTCCATCTCCATATACTTGGAATACCACACTACCATAATTGCCAACTTCACTATCAACACCTACATCAGATCTGAACATTGCAAATTGTTTTCCAAGATAATAAACAGTTTCACTTATAGCATGTGTACCAATTCCCTTTGTATAAACATTTCCATTAATACTAATTGGTTGAGAGTATACACTCTTATCCTTTTGTGTTGGAAGTGAAGGGTAAGTTGTTGTTGCAGAAGTCCAGTCAGTATCACTTAGATAAGTTGAAGTATTGTACAGTCTAGCATTAGCCCAATCAGCATGGTCATTGTTTATACCATCTCCACCATCATTTACAACAAGTTTTAGCTTGCTAACTCCAGTTACATTTACCCTGGCTGTTTTAGCTGGTGTACTTCCAGTCATCACTTGTTGACTATCATAAAGCTTTACTCCATCTCCGTATATTTGGAATGTTACACTTCCATAAGGGCCAACTTCACTATCAACTCCCATATCAGTTTCAAAATTGGTGAAGTTCTTTGCAAGATTATAAACTATTTCACTTGATGCATGTGTGCCAATTCCTTTTGTATAAGTTTTTCCATTAATACTAATTGGTTGCATGTATACACTTTTATCCTTTTGTGTTGGAAGTGAAGGGTATGTTGTTGTTGCAGATTCCCAATTAAGATCACTTAAATAAGTTAAATCTGTGAAAGCATTAACCCCTGAGGATGCTGCAGGGGTTGCTGCTTTTGCTACCTTTGCTGGCATGATTACAAAGCTTTGAAAAAATAATGTAGATGTGATTAGAGATGTGGTAAGAAACATTTTTAATTTGTTGTTCATGTAGTAACTCCCTTATTTTCAATTTATTTACATCAAAAGTATATAGGTTCTTATATTCATTGTCAATATATTTTTTATTGACTAGTTTATGTTGATATTTAAATTTAGTTTTCTACAAATAATGAGAATATCAGTGAAAATGTACTAAAAAGCAAGTAAAAGAGATTTCATGATATAAAGAAAAGAAGAAATCATCTTATCATTATAAGAATATATCATCATTTCATGAAAAGATTATATCATGATATACTTATACAGCTATCTAAGAAGGTTTCACCACATTATATAAATATATAGTATTTTTAAGAAAAGCAAGGTTAAGAAATCTAAAACCAAGTAATAAAAATCTTAGAATTACATAAAATTTATGAAAAGAAATCATATCATTAAAATAAAAACAAAGTGAAGAAATTTACTCTTCACTTTGTTTTGTTAAACCTTTTATGGATCTGGTTGATATTAAACATTCTTCTCCATTTATCATCTGTGCGATTCTATTTTTAACATCCAGCTCTTTGATGTTGTCTTTGTTTACTAAGTAAGATTTGTGGCATCTATAAAATCTTTCATCAAGTTTTTCTTCGATTTCCTTCATCTTTGCGTAGAATTCTATCTGTCTATCAGTGGCATGAAGTATAACCTTGTGAATCACATCTGAGGTTTCGAAGAATAAAATCTTATTGTACTCCACATTTATAAGCTTGTCTTCACACTTCATGGTGAAGATTTTTTGAAGATCTGTGGTCTTTGCAGTGTACTTTTCGTTGGCGTTCATTATACATTGATGAACTCTTTCTTTTATGTTATTGTAATTATCCTTTATGATATAATCCATAGCTTCTACCTTATATAAGAAAGTAAGATAGCTCATTTCTGCATGGGTAGTTATGAAGATTATAAAGCCCCTTGGGTCATATTTTCTGATTTGCTCTGCAAGGGTAATTCCATTGATTGTGTCCTTTAGGTCTACATCCAAAAAATACATGCCTGACACATCATTTTCCTTTATATAGTCTAGTATGTTTTGAGGTTTTTCTGTAGACAGAGCCACTTCCATATCTAGGTTTTCTATCATTATAATGTTGTCCACTATATCAGTGATTCTCTTTCTTTGTTGATCGTTATCTTCGCATACAAATATTTTAAGCATAAAGTCCTCCAGATTATCTATTTTTTATTTCAAAGGTTTAATTTTGCTACATTAAGCCTGCATAATACTTTTATAAATTTACTAATTCCTTACTTCTAGTGCTTGAGAGAATTCGCCGTTCTCAATCACTGTGTCTAAGAAAATTGTATTGTATTTTCCTAGGATTTGTTTTAGGTTATAAAGGCCAAGGCCCCTGTTTTCACCTTTAGTCGAGAAACCTTTTTCATATATCTTGTGTATAGGGGGCGTGTCTTTTGGAGTTCCATTTACGATTATCATAAGTACTGAATTTTCTTTGTTTATAAGAGCAAGCTTTATAAAAGGCTTGTCACATTTTAGAGCAGCTTCTATGGCATTATCAAGAAGGATCCCAACAGATCTACTTAGATCTATAATATCCATAGACATTTTTAGGATAGGCTCCACTACTTCTATGGCTACATCAATGCCCATTTCTTGAGCTCTTATTACCTTTGAAGCAAGGATACCCTTTATTTCAGGAATTTTTATATTTTGAAGAAGACCTATTTTAAAGTTATTAGATTTCATTCCTTCACTCAAGGGAAGAATGTTCTTATTAAAATGTTGTTCAAGCCCCTCCATATCCTTACTTTCTATATACCCAACCATTGATGACAGGATGTTTATATAATCATGTCTAAAAACCCTCATATCATTGTATAAGGTTTCTAGGTTTTTTGTATATTCACTAAGGTTTTTAAACTCAGTCTTTGTATTTTCAAATTGCATATCTTTTCTTATACTTGCAATCAAAACAAACATTATAAAGAGTAAAAGTACAAAGTACACAGAAAATAAAATTAGGTTAAATTGTACACTTTCATCTGTAAAGCCATTCTTCTGTCCCCAAATTACATTAAATAGGAAGATGGCAAAGGTTACAACTAGGCTTAAAACTATTAATAATGCTGACTTTCCTTTTAAATTCAAGGTTGAAATATTAAGCTTTTTGTTTAATATAAGCCCTAGGATTTTGCTTATAATAAAGGTAATAATTAACCCACATAAATAAACAAACAAATAGCTGGGGTTATTTTTATTTATTATATCCGTATGAGAAAATAAAATTTTAAAATAGTAAACTATAATATCTGCAGTAGCTAAGCTCATAACAGATATTATAGATATAACTATACTTTGAATAATTCTTTTTGTCTTCAGGTATAAACAAAGAGCTATCACTATAGTTGCACTTAACATAATTAAAGATTCAGATATAAAGTAGGATACACAACACACAACACTTGTTACCAATAATAAAGAGAGTTTTTCTTTTCTACTTGCTTTAAATGAAATCAAGTTTAATACTGCTATCCATATTATAAAAGCAGTAAGAATTACAGAAAAAAATTCCATATTAGCCCCCCTTTACCTATACTAATTTTAGCACATATTACAATAAAAAGTAATGGATTGTATTATAAAAATTAATACAATCCATTAGCTTCTACTTATTTCGTGCTAAAAGTTCTATAGGTAATTTAGGTTCATAAAAACCTGACATTATACATTTTCCCACTGCTTTTTCACTTAACTTTATTGAAATTTCTCCAAGTCCTTCAGAAAATTTTTCTCCTAATTTGTTAACTAATACATTTTTCATACTTTCCATAATTATCATAACTCCTTTTTAATATTTTATAGGTTATTGGCAATATACTTACAACTTGTTCAAAAACTGCTAAGGTTATCATTGTTTTTAATTGGGCATTTTGTGCAAGTAGAGCAATAGCCATTAAAAACAACCCTTTTATCACTGCTTCTTTCTTAAGTTTTTTTCTTAAATCCGCTCCTATCAAAGGATGACTTTCTGTATCTGCCGGAGCATATTTATACAAAAGTATGTTTAATATAGTAAATATAATAAGTATTTCATAATTGTTTAGCATTAGATATTTGCTTACATAAGCACCGCCTACAAACATTATTAGAGTTACAATGGTACAAACTGAGCTACTTTTAGCATGTAACCCAAAAGCACTGGCTCTTATAACTGCAAATATTAAACACATCAAAATGGTTTCTTTTAATAAATTCATCATTAAGCTTAGGGTAATCAATATAAAAAGTTTTGAAAGGTTAATCAGTAATATTTCCACGCCTAGCTTCATTTTTTGTAACTCAATTCCTTCTTTATTAAGTTTATCATTGATTTTACTTGTGATTTTTCCTGCTAAGATTTCCATTAAGCTTTCTTTACTTTTTAATACATTCTCCAATTTCATCACCCAAATATAGTATATCTAGAAGGTGTATGAAGTTTATAAGTCCGTCCTAAGAAATCATATTTGAGTAACAAATGAAGGAAAGATTTTTCTCATGAAAATAACCGTAGGATTTTTTGTAATAAGCGTTTTAGAACTAAAAAAGCAACTTGGATTTTCTCCAAATTGCTTTCTTAGGTTACTATTTATTTTCATTACCTTTTAATTAATTTCATTCTTCTGTTATCTAACTTAAGTAATTTGTTGCCTCATCTTAGCTGCCAGTCCATTTACTGTTTTTCTTTGGTTTAGCATCTTCTTTAGCTCACTTCTTTTTCTTCCTTTTCTTCTTTAGCTTTGTAAAGACTTGCGTACAAGCCATTTCTTAGCATTAGTTCTTTGTGGGTGCCTGCTTCTACAAGCTGGCCTTTGTCCATAACGTAGATTACATCTGAGTCTATGATGGTTGAAAGCCTATGGGCTATTACTATTCTTGTACATCCTATGTTTTTGAAGTAGTTTGAAACCTTGACTTCATTTACTGTATCTAGAGAGCTTGTGGCTTCATCTAATATTATAAGCTTTGGATGGTTTATTATAGCTCTTGCAAGGGCTATTCTTTGTCTTTGTCCCCCTGATAGGTTCATGCCCATATCGGATACGAAGGTGTTATAACCCATTGGCATTGCTTCAATTTCTTCTGCTATTTGTGCAATTTCCGCTGCCTTTTTTACATCTTCAAGGGTTATATCGTCCTTGTTCATCTTTATGTTTTCAAAGATTGACTTGTTGAACAAGGATATATCCTGTGGCACTATGCCTAGCTGCTTTCTTACATTTTGTTTATTAAGTTCATTAAAGTTTATGTCATCGTAGTAGATATCTCCATTGGTTGGTTCGTATAAGCCTAGAAGTATCTTGCTTAGTGTACTCTTACCAGAGCCTGAGGCTCCAACAATTGCAACCTTTTGTCCCTTTTTAATGTGTAGTGACACATTTTTAATAACTTCTGGTGAAGTATTAGTGTAAGCAAAGGATACATTGTCTAGCTTAATTTCTCCAGATAACTGAATTTCCTTAGCATTCTCAGGACTCTTTTCTTCCTTGGCATCGGTTATGTCCTTTATACGTTCAAGATAAGATGAAGCTAAAAGGAAGTTGTTAAAGGTCTGGAATAAGGATACTCCTGTAGCGAAAAATGTGTTGGACAAGGAGTAATATGCTATTACAGTTCCTAGAGATATATGGGAGCTAAAATATTGCTGAACCCCTATGAACAATATCAAAAATGGACTTACGGTTTGAGTTACGCTTATCATTGAAGTATAAATATTAAGTATCTTTGACTTGTATTTATATCTTTCTATAGACTTCTTGTACCTTTCATTCCAGGAATTAAAAATTTGGTCTTCAACTCCAGTGGTTTTAACACCAAGGATTGAGTATACAGTTTCTACTTGTACAGTTTGCAGCTTTGAATTTTCCACTATTTCATATTGATTTGCTTCCATCATAAAAGGTCTCATATATATAATAGCAAGTCCGTTTAAAGCGAATAAAATCAATGTAACTACAGTAAGTGGAATTGATCTTGATACCATGTAACATAGTATAAATACTATGGCTCCAAAGTCCATGATCCCCTTTATTACCTGCTCTGATAAAAGATCTCTTAATATATGAAGACTGTTAAGTCTAAATAATAAATCTCCATTGGATCTTACCTCAAAGTATTTGTAAGGAAGGCTTAAAAGTTTCTTGAAAGTTCCTCCCATAAGACAGTTATCAAGGAATACTTGAAGTTTTATTACATTGTCACCCCTTATATAAGTGAGTGCTGCGAATAGTGCCATTATTCCTAGGATTGCAGCCACATAGGGCATTAGCATACCAGAATTATTTTTAAGTGCCACCTCATCAATAAGATACTGAACCACCACTGGTATTGATATACTTATTAAGTAGGTTAATACTGATATTAAGGCTATCTTGGTGAACAAAAGCTTCTTATGTTTAAGATTCTCCATGATACCTGCCCAAGACTTTTCCTGTTTCTTCTTTGGTTTAAACTCCTCTGTTGGAACCACTGAGAGCACTATGTTTGTGAAGTTCTCTCGTAGCTCATCCTGAGACATCTTTCTTCTTCCAAAGGCTGGGTCAACTACGATGGCTGTACTGTTTGTCATCTTTTCAAGCACCACAAAATGCTCATTGTTAAAGAACACTATAGCTGGTAGATTAACCTTTGCAAGCCCCTCCACCGAGGTTTTGTAAGCAAAGGTTTGAAAGCCTTTTACCTTAAAATAATTTCTGATTTGAGATAGCTTAAGTCCATCACGCCCTGCTTCAAGACGATTTCTTAGTTCTGATAAGGTTTCGTAATGCTTGTAATATCTTAAAATCATAGCTGTACAACAAAGTCCACACTCGGTTTGTTGCATCTGCTCTATATAAGGTACTTTTTTTGAATGTTTAATTTCCATATCAGATCACCTCCTTTTTCATAACATCTAAAGCTAGTACTGATGGATACTTTGGATTTATGCTCCTTAAAAGGCTGTAGCCAATGCCTGATAGGCCTGTCATGAAGGTTAATATGGCGGCACCGTTATAAAGACCATAGCGTATACCATCTTCTTTAAGCCATTTCATTGCTGATTGAAAATTATATCTATATATTTTTTCTAATTCATTGTCCTTTAGCTCCTTAGATATATCAAGCAAGATGTCTAGGTTTCCAAGAAGTCCATGGCAAAGACTGTGACTTTGGTTTCTTATAAATCCTTGGTTTATTAAGGTTTCCATGGAATCATTTATTCTTTCTTTAAATAGCTTTTGTTTATCCTTTGGTAAATAATTTAATGCCTTTACCCTTCCAAGCAATATGCCTGGAGCTCCATGACACCAATAAATGCAGCAATGATCTTCTTCTTCATCCTGTGCTTCAATGGCCTTATCTTCTTCAGTGTTATGATTAAGATTTTCCTTATGCTCCTTATGTTTATGGCCTTCATGATCTCTTAAATCTATCCAGTTTTTCTCATCAGCCTTATAAAGCTTGTCTTCTATTTCTATAATCTCATTTGCAAAGTTTGCATATTTCTCGCTGTTAATTGCGTCTCCAAGAACATAGAAAGCTAGTGCAAAGCCTGAATAACCATGGGAGAAACCTGATAGCTGCTCTTTATTTTGTTTTAGCTGTTTATATAGATAATCACCGTAGTTTTTAGCTACATGTAAGGCTAAAAGGTTTTTGTCTTCCTTGTAGATATTTATTAAGGTTATTATTATGCCTGCTGCTCCTCCAATTACATCTAGTAGCTCTCCTTCTTTGATTTCATGCTTTTCTAAGAACTTTAAGGTATTTAAGTATTTTTCATAATATGCTTTATCTTGATGCATTACATAAAGGTTATAGTATAGGTAGGTTAAGGAAACTATGCCTGAAAAAGCTGCTGTTGGAAGGTCACTAAGGTCTGGTGGCATAACTTCTTCTATCCCCTTTAAGGTTGCATCTGCAAGTTTCTTATATTTTTCTTCCTTGGTTTCTTTTGCAAGGGCCTGCAAGAATAGAATAAGTCCTGCTCCGTCATAAAGAGTATAACTTACAGGTCCTATAAATGCCCTATCCGCTGAATAGTTTATATTTAAGTAAGTACAGGTTGTTTTATCCTTATTAAATAAAGCCTTGTCAAAAATAAAATCTCCTATGTTTTTTAAAGTTTCCATTGTATCTTCTGTATTTACAGAGATATTCTCCCCCCTATCGCTGGTTTTACTATATAAATCTTTCTTTGTGGTTAAAAGTGAATTTCTAATATAATCAAGCTGCCTAGCTAGGTTCTTGTCATTTAATCTCCTAACTCTTTCATGAAGCATGTCTTTTATTGGTATATCAAAGTAATTTTCAATTACTTGGTTGTGGCTTGTGTAAACATTGTTTGTTTCATAATCTGTAGAGAAGTATGGTACATCTTCATTAAATAAATCCTCAACTTCTGCATTAACCTTGTAGGCTTTCACTGTTTCATCGCTGATCTTTGGGTCATTAATGCTGATATTTTTGAAGATATTAAGCCTATCCTCCAAGGTTTTCATGAACTTTGGATGCTGAGCTGCATCTAGGTATCTCGCATATATAAAGGTTGGTCTTAAAACCTGTCTGTATCTTCCTTCTCTAAAGGCTTCATCTATAACTTTTATAAACTCTTCCTTATTATCTTTAATTAAGTTGTAGCAATCCTTAAAGCCCTTTTCTATTTCCATTATATAATCTAGTGGGTCAAGCTTTACTCCATTTAAGGCTGCTCTGTTGTTGCTTTCAGTGGACACTACAAACTGTCTTGTTAAACAAATATCCTCGGTACCCTCATTCTTTAAGCTGAAGCCATAGAGCTTCTTTGAAACCTGTCCTCCATCCCCTGCAAGACCGCTTATGTCAATGTCTATAGCTGCGGATTCAAAGTTTTGTGGAAGCAATAAATTGTTAAGAACTGAATCTCTAATTTCCATGATGTAGGCTTTTACTACACCATCCTCAAGGTTGAAGCGTACATTGTTTGTTAGGATGGTTTCAAGATCTATAAGTACTGGATTGTCCTTATTAACTATAATGTTTTCTGAATGTATGTCTGAAGCCTTTAATGTGGTGAATAAGGAAAGAAGTACTCCAATTCTGTAAAAATAATCTCTAGCTTCTGATTTCTTTGTACATTCCTCATATTCTATAAACTGCTGCCAGCCGTAATTACCTTTATCTAAGGTGTTTACATGTGTCATTACAGTGTCTATGCCTTGTTTTTTGTTGAACCAACTGTAGATATCTCTCATTGCAGAGTCCCCACTAAGTCCATGAGGCTTATAAACTAGTTTTGTGTTATCCTCAAATTTAAATATAATTACGCTCTTGCCTTGGTTGTGGGTGTCCCCATTGTCCATTGATATGTGCTGTAATCTGTTATATTCAAGGCCAAAACTATTTCTAATTTCAGCTATGTCCTCCTGAAGCCTTAGTAGAGCTTCACTTACCAAACTGTTTATGCTGTTTAGTCTTAAGTAAAGTAAAAGATCTAAGCCCTGGTATTTGTCTAAGATTTCTCTTATGTTTTCCTTATCTAAGAAACTATCATCAAAGTATTTATAGGTTTCTTCTTTTGTTGCTCCCTTTAGCTTATTATTGTCCTTTCTCTCATGAAGTTCACTTATGAGAATTTTCATAGATAAGCCTATAAGGGTGCCTTTAGAAGATGACATAATATCTTCTAAAAGGCTGTTTTTGTCTATGTTTAACAAATTCTTATTTTCTAAGGTTTCTAGCAAAGCTGTGCTGTGTTTTTCTATATAAAACAGGAATGGTTCATAAAAGTTATCAAACACTCCAGTTTTTTCGTACTGTATTTCAGATTCTCTGCTATATTCATTTAAAACTTTTCTTATAAAATATTTAGACTCCTCATTTTTATTCATAATGCATTCTCCTTAAACACATCACCTTAAATCTTTTTTAGCAACTACTATGGCTGCTATGGTGATGAAAATTACTCCTGAAACTATAAGACTCATAATCTCGTAAGGTCCGTAGACACGGTTTGAAATCATATTGTCTGCTGCATAAAATGGGATGCGGTTTGTTATCCAATCTAGGGAAGGTACTTTAGCTGAAATAAGAGCTATTACATTTGGTAGAATCATAAATCCTACAAAGTTTCCTACTATTCCTGATATGGAAGTTAGATATATGGAAGTTATTATAAATGCGAAGCTTCCTATAACAAAACTGTAGATTAAGTATAAGTAAAGGTTGGTCCATAGATCATTTAAAACCACATTTAAGGTTAAACTGTCATGTAATGCTACCTTGAAAACTGAGCTTACCACTGTATTTACAATTCCTAAAATCACTCCTAAGACTAAAATGCTTAGTAATTTTGAAATCACTATCTTAAGTCTTGAGACTTTGCTTGTAAAAACTTGAGTTGAAGTCTTAAGATCAAATTCATCTCCAAGAGCTTTAGCTGAATAGATAAACAATAAGATGGTTGCAACATTTGCAAAGAATGCATTTACATGCCTTATGTTAAAGGTCTTTGGGGTTAAAGTCGCTTGATATCCTATAGCAGATGCAAACAGTATGCTTAACAATAGGCCGATATATATACCCCTTCTTTTGAATATTTTCCTTGATTCTAAAACTGATAAATTAACTACTTGTAACATGATTTACATCTCCTTAATAGAAATTTGAATTTTTTTCAACTTAAGTATAGCATTGCTAAACTTAATTACTTTTCTTAGTTAATAAACTCCTAAGATTTAATAATAATTGATTAATCCTCCATAAATCTTCTGCAAAATTAATCGATTTTTATGTAACAAGTGATAATGGATTAACCTTTGTAGCTTTTGTTTTAAGAGCTTTTTATAACCTGGATAAGCTCTCCTTCTTCTTGCCTTTTACCTATTTCTTAGTTTTCATAACTTAAGCTTCACCAGCAATATTTCTTGGATCTTATATTAAGAAACCAGTATTTATCCTAAATTCAATATTTTAAAAAAATCAGTGACAGAGTCACTGATTTAATTAACAACTAACATTTTGAACTGCATTTTGTTGTTGGACATATAGCTGCAGAAGCTCCGATAGTTGCAGTTACTGTTGCAACTATTGTTGGTGTACTAGCTCCGTTAACTTCTTGAGTTTCAGTAAGTTCGTTTAATTCTTCAATTTCTACTAGTCCTGCTGGATCTTGTTTTCCTATATTAATTTGTTTTTCCATTTTCATATCCTCCTTAAAATTAGTTACAGCTTGGCATACATTCTTTAGTAACTGTACAGTATTTACCCTTGTTTCCTAGATAGTTACTGAAATCGCTATACCAGCCTGCACCTGCTAAAGTGTTCATGTCTTGCTCTGTAAGCTCTGCAATTGCATCTCCTGATGGGTTTGCCATGATATTTTGTAACTTTGCCTTTAAAACTGGGTCCTTTAAAACTTCAACATCTTTCATTTTTATTCTCCTCCATTAATCCTTTTATTTTAATTCTTTTATTAATGTACTTAATTTGATACTTAAAACAGTCTAATATGTTATTAGCATTTAGAGCTACATTTTGTTGTTGGACATATAGCTGCAGAAGCACCGATTGTTGCAGTTACTGTTGCAACTATTGTTGGTGTACTAGCTCCGTTAACTTCTTGAGTTTCAGTAAGTTCGTTTAATTCTTCAATTTCTACTAGTCCTGCTGGATCTTGTTTTCCTATATTAATTTGTTTTTCCATTTTCATATCCTCCTTAAAATTAGTTACAGCTTGGCATACATTCTTTAGTAACTGTACAGTATTTACCCTTGTTTCCTAGATAGTTACTGAAATCGCTATACCAGCCTGCAGCTGCTAAAGTGTTCATGTCTTGCTCTGTAAGTTCAGCAATTGCATCTCCTGATGGGTTTGCCATGATATTTTGTAACTTTGCTTTTAATACTGGGTCCTTTAAAACTTCAACATCTTTCATTTTTATTCTCCTCCATTAATCCTTTTATTTTAATTCTTTTATTAATGTACTTAATTTGATACTTAAAACAGTCTAATATGTTATTAGCATTTAGAGCTACATTTTGTTGTTGGACATATAGCTGCAGAAGCACCGATTGTTGCAGTTACTGTTGCAACTATTGTTGGTGTACTAGCTCCGTTAACTTCTTGAGTTTCAGTAAGTTCATTTAATTCTTCAATTTCTACTAATCCTGCTGGATCAGCTGTTACCTTTCTTTCATCAGCCATTTGAAGTCACCTCCTTTAATTCATAATTTTTTCTATTTAATTAGCAGCCAACATGACATTCTTTAGATAAAGTACAAAACTTACCTTTGTTGCCAAGCCAGTTGCTTAAATCGTCATACCAGCCTGCAGCTGCTAAAGTGTTCATGTCTTGTTCAGTAAGTTCAGCTAAAGCATCTCCTGATGGGTTGTCTATTAAATTTTGTACCTTTGCCTTTAATACTGGGTCCTTTAAAACTTCGATTTCGCTCATTTTTATTTCCTCCTTTAATCTTTTATTTAAAATATTTTTAATTTTATCTACATTTATATGTGCCCACTGTGCAGCCTTGAT
This sequence comes from Clostridium sp. TW13, assembly GCF_024345225.1. Lineage (NCBI taxonomy): Bacteria > Bacillati > Bacillota > Clostridia > Eubacteriales > Clostridiaceae > Inconstantimicrobium > Inconstantimicrobium mannanitabidum. Next base: position 12,920 of record NZ_BROD01000002.1, on the reverse strand, counting down.
TTCTTGTTGGACATACAGCTTCAGAAATACCTATGGTTACTGTTACTGCTGTTGTGCCTATAGCACCGTTAACCTTCTGATCTACTGTAAGTTCTGTAAGTTCATCAATCTCTACAAGTCCTGCGGGATCTTCTTTTATTGCTTTATCTACTTCTTTCATTTTTTCTCCTCATTAAGCCTTTATTTATTGTTCAACTTAAAATTTGATACTAGAAACAGTTTGTACCTGTTTTTTGAAAACTAAATATTAGTCTCCGCAAATAGGCATACATTCTTTAGTAGCTGTACAATATTTACCCTTGTTTCCTAGCCAGTTACTAAAATCACCATACCAACCTGCAGCTGCTAAAGTGTTCATGTCTTGCTCTGTAAGTTCTGCAATTGCATCTCCTGATGGGTTTGTAATAATATTTTGTACCTTTGCCTTTAATACTGGGTCCTTTAAAACTTCAACATCTTTCATTTTTATTCTCCTCCATTAATCCTTTTATTTTAATTTCTTATAAATTTACTTAATACAATTTGTACAATTTTTCAAACTAAATATTAGTTTCCGCAAATAGGCATACATTCTTTGGTGATTGTGCAATACTTGCCCTTGTTTCCAAGATAAGCACTAAATCCGCCGCCTGCACCTGTTACAGTGTTCATATCTTGATCTTCAAGTTCATCTGCAGCATCCCCAGATGGATTGGTAACAGGTTGTTGCACCTTTACATTCAAAACTGGGTCTTTTAAAATTTCTACTTCACTCATTCTTCTTTCCTCCATATTTTTATATAAACTTAGTTATTAGATAGCCTAATAAAATTTGGATAGGGATATAAGGCATCTTCAAAAAATAAATAAGTCCATCTGCTAGTCTATTTGACCTTATACTGCGTCAACAGAACCCTTAGATAGCTCTGCTATCTGCGGAACCTGTTTCCTTGTCTAAGTCCAAATATCCGTCGCATATTTGGGCTTGTTATTTATTTTCAGATTCCTAAATTAAATGTACTTACCGAAAGAAGCTTGTACAATCTTTCAGCATAGATGAAGTAATCATCTATTTGGCTTATTGAATTTTTTTAAAAATTTATAAATGAATTTATTCACAGTTATTTATGTGCTTTATAACTGATGTTGCTTATACTCATAAGTAATCCTAATTACTAGAATCCTTAGAATGATAAATAAGCATATGTTTACGTAACTCTCCTTGGCTTAAAATTGATACGCAAACCTTAATATTTAGTTATCAAAGGGCTGTACAATTCCAAGCCAAAATCTCTACACGCCATAAGCCAAATGCTTAAAAGCTTCTACACGCCAAATAAGTTCTTATTCATAGTGTTTTGTCTAGTTTCATAACCAACCCATTTACCGATTTCATTAATAGAGCTTGAAGCTATTACTTTATCTAAATCTTCATCTGTAAGCTCCATAAGTAAATTATCATTTTCACTGGACTTATAAATTAACTCTTTACTACTCATGAATCTAAGCCTCCTTATAGCTTTATTTTTGTTTGTTTTTGATTTGTTTTGCTTTCCATGAGTTAAGTATATAATCTTCTGTCCACATTTCTTGCAGCCTGTCATAAGATGTAGCTAAAAAATAATCAGCGCTTTAAATATGTGATTTTTTTGCGTTTGTGATGTACTGAAGTAAAAAAAAGGGGGGGGAGATGGTGTGATTATGGAGGTGTTAAATGGAGGTGGCTTGGGTGGACAAGCTATATATTCTTTGTTAGGTGGTAACTTTGTGGTATTAATTGAGATGGCTAGGGTGGACAAGCCTTATATGAGGAAAATGCGTTTATTACAAATGTAATTACAGTTATTATAATGAGAAATAGGAGATTATATTTTTGATGTAATAAAAGGTGGGAATGGGGTATTTAAAGATTGGGTGAATTTTTATGGTTGTATTAAAATAGGGTGGCTAATGTGGATGGGTTGGATTTTAGAAAGCTGCTGCTGGACAAGCCATTTGTTATTAAGGAAATTAATAAGCATAAAAAATAGCAGAAGCTAAAACTTTTAATTTAGCTTCTGCTACTTATATTAATAATATTAGATACGTATTTAAATTTTTAGATATTGATTGTGGTTGTGGTAAGGTTCACCGTATCAATGTAAAACAATACTTTTTCAGCTACCAAAAACCTAGTTTTTAAACACAATTTTTGGTATAATTTTAAAGTACAATTCAATAGTTAAATGTGGGCTACTGGTATCACTCACCTTTCTTGTGAAAGGAGGTGATACATGTGAGTAACGATACTTTAATGTTACTATTTCAGGCAGGATTATTTTTACTAGCACTATTAACATTTATAGTGTTACTTATTGATAAAATGTCAAAAAAATAGTAGCCCCGACTCGCAATTGGAAGCTACTATTTTTATACTAAAAATTCTAGTGATACCAGTTGCCTAAGCAACTAGAATTGTATAAGGTAGAGTGCGACAACACTCTACTTTTTTATTATCTTCTTTTCATATCTATATTATATCAAATTTTCATGAAAAATAAACATATATATTTAACACTTTTAAAATCAGTTTTGCTGGTATTATGGACAGGCATATTTAATAATTTCATTTAACATATCTTAAATCTCCCCCTAATCCTAAAAGCCTTTTAATTTAACCACTGCACTCAAAGCTAAGTGTTTGCAGTAAAAGACAGCTAAATTGCTTCTTTGATTATTACTAATTAATTGCCTGCTTCTATAAACATAATAAACCTACTGAAGCCAATAATTCTATACGTAATTACATAATTTACCAGTAAATAAATTGATTTTCACTTAAAAATTCATTGTAATACCCTACATTTGCTTAAGCAGAACTTTAAGTAAGTAGCTAGTTATTAGATATAGAACGCTAATTGCAATATAATGCTGAAAATTTTTATACAAAACAAATCACCCAGAACCTAGACCCTTTCTAAATCCTGAGTGATTTTCCTATTAAAATAATTTAAATCTTTTTAAAATCTTCTTTGGCAGATTCCCACAAATATTTGCCTACATCATCTGCCTCATTCTTTAAGGTTTGATGGGATGGAAGTCCTGGCGGATGCATCCTGCCTATTGCACGAATTCCTACTGATAAGACAGTCTTTCCTACTCCTTTAAATAGATGAACAGCAGCTTCTTGAGTTTCTTTACTTAAAATTGCTGAAGGTAAAGCCATATAAATCCCTCCCTTTATGATTTTTTCTACAGAACCTTCTTATTATCACTTTCTTAACCACTATTGATTAAATTAATTTTGTAATTTAGGTTGATTTAATTTCACTTTTATTAAATCTATTGCATTGCTGAAGGAGTCCTTTAGATCTTTACCTGAAAAATAGCCCCTAGCAATGTCTGCAACAGATTCAGTCATTAAGTCTAAAATGTAGCTTATAAATTTTATATCTGGATTGTTTATAAAACTCTTATCAATTAGATTCTCATCAATTAGTTCACAAACCGCTGTTATAAGGATTCCAGTTAGTGCATGTAAGCTAAAAGTAGTGATGGCACCTGCTGCTACTCCAACTCCAGGAATTAATTCTAACAATTTACCTGCTATAATATTGCCACTTGCAGCGCCAACTACAACTCCTATGAAAGAAGAAATGCCTGAAATACCATCGCAATCGTATACTTTAACTATTCTTTTGCACATTTTGGTTGTAACCTTAGTTAATGCGCCTACTTCAACTCCCAGTAAGGCTAGTTGTACCATTTGCCCTGCTCCTGGAAACATATGAAGTACTCCTTTGTATCCACCAGCAACCGCTGCTGCTTTTGCTCCTGCAGAAATTATGATTTCGATAGATTCATAAGTTTTATAAGACATTTTAACTTCCCCCTTCATAGATAAAAATTTCATAGTTTTTGAAATATGTATGCCATTTCTTCAAAATAGTAAAACGTAAGATAATATTAATCTGTAGGAAAATTATTATTTATATGGTATATTTATACTATAGCCTATATACACTCTTATATGAACTTGAAATCTACAGCATTAAAAAAAATATTTTTCAAATTACTCAAAGCAAAATATCAAATTACTTGAACCTATACTAAAACTTAATTTATCTTATAAAGGGGTTTTAAACATGAGAAAGCTATTTTTTTCAAAGAATTTATGGTTCTTAAGAACAGAAAAACTAAAAATTACGCAAGAAAAGCTGGCAGAAGAAATAGGAGTGGAATACAGCTCCATCTCTAACTATGAAAGAGAAGATAAAGTTAATTTGCCAAGACTAACCACTCTAATTAAAATGGCAGACTTTTTTTCTGTAAGCATAGATTCCTTACTCTTTGAAGATTTAGAAGCCTTTGAAAGTAGCAAGGTGGATCTTAAGAAATTAGGAATGAAAACTCTCCCTTACAAAGATGAAGAATATAAAAAGTATATTAACCAGCGATATTATGCCTACTACTATAACACAAACTCTGCCTATAATTCAGAACTTGCCTGCTGCTATTTTGAAATAAAGCCAAATGAAGCTAAAGAAAGATATGATGTTTCCTTTGCTCAGATTGAAAGGGAGAAAAAATATTCAGGGAACTTTCTTTTAACCAATCGTCATATATATATCTATCTAAGGGGAATTGAGCACTCTGAACGTGCTTTCATAACCTTGCCAAAGCCTGAAAACAGCTACTTAAAAGCCTACATTGGCGGCCTTGGAATTATCTCCTCAATTTCCTCAGGAGTAAGAAGGGACCCTTGCAGCCAAAAGATCTTTATGGTAAATAAAGATGTTAATGATACTGCTGAACTTAATGAAGAAATACGCTCCTTATTAAGCATTGGTAATAACTCCTGCTTAATAAGGGTAGACTTAGACGAAGATGCTAGAGCCTTCGATCTAATAAAAAAGATAAATAGAAAATCCATAAATTAAAACACAAATCACCCAGAGCCTAGTACACTTCTAAGCTCTGGGTGACTTTTATAGGGGATACAGGGGTAGCGCCAACATTTCCGACAAAACCCACGCTAAAACAAAAAGTGGGCGAAAACTTTAAATTTTACCCTCTTTACTTTTTATGTTTTGTACCATAAATGTTATATATATGTTTAAAATAATTAGAATAATTATTAACATTATGTGCAATTATAATCACCATAGCTTTAATTTTATCAAGATTAGATAAAAACTTTTCTATAGTTACTTCATTCATAGCTGAAAAAGGTTCGTCAAGTAAAAGAACAGGTTTTTCACTACAAAGTGATCTTAATAATGCAATTACTTGTTTTTCTCCGCCACTAAGATTTTTGCTCATTGTGCTTGTTTTAACCTGCTCAATTAAATCATCTGGAAAAAATGTCTCATAAAGTGATAAGTTTTTATCATCATACGTTCCGTACAATGTAACATTATTATAATAATCTGTTTCAAATATAACGGGATATTGTGGACTATATGCATTTAATAAACTAACATCAACTTGACTTAACTCATCATACTTTATCTCTCCATTATCTAGTTTGTAAAAATGCATTAACATACGAAATAATACACTTTTACCAGCACCATTATCTCCTGTTATTAAATACTTATTGGGATAAATAAACTCCATATCAGGAAGATTAATTTCAGTTTTTCCCAATGTTTTTGTTATATGGTTTGTCTCTATTTTTTCAACTCTATCTATAGATTTAAATGAATCACTACTTTTACTACAAATAATATCCTGTAATTTTTCCTGTATATTCTTTGTAGATTTAACTCGTCCAATATTTACATTCAATTCATAGATAGGATCTATAAATTTAGTGCTATATATAAATGCTGCTGTTGCCATACCAATTGTTATGGATTTTGAATATAGTAGCATTGCAACCATAATAAAAGAAATAACTGCTATAAATTCTACTGATCCACCATTTAAAACCATCGCAAAGCTATTTAACTTACGAAAATGCATATTACGTGATAAAACTGATTCTAAATCTTTTTGGTGAACTTTTTTTATTGAATTGGCACTTTTTTTGTCTAATATATCATGTGACTCAAAGTATGTTTTAATTTTTGATGTATATTTTCCTACCTCTTTAAGGTATGTACTATTTCTTTCTGCTAATTTTGACGCTGTTAGTTGTGGCACAAACGATGCTAATACAGACCCCAAAATAATAGCTATTGCAATTGAAAAGTCCACACACACAATTAATGAAATTCCAAATACAACTATCATCATTATAGATCTGTATATTGACAATAATGGACTCAAATAATTTTGACACATCTCTGTAATATCATTAGCTTGCATAGACAAATATTCTCCTACATCAAACTTATAATAGTCTTCAAAATTCTTATCTATTACAGAATTAAAAAAATCATTTTTTATACTTTTTTCAAATTTTATTCTCCTATAATCTGAAAATCGATTAATCAAATAACATACTATCAAGTACATACTAAAGGCCAAAATATAACAAATTACAAGATACCAAATAGTTCCTACCCCTTCTAAATAATGATCTACTAAATAACCTGGTAAAAATAATGTTACAGCTGTGGCTGCAGTTTCTAAAAAATAACACGCAAGACTCCCTATTATATATCCCTTAATTTCTAGCAAATATTTTTTCATATTCAGTTTTTATAAAATCAGACTTTAAAATATGATTTTATATTTTCCTCCCCTGTTAGATCTTTTTTAATAACCTATAACTACACATATTTATCAAGTGAAACTTGATTCAGGTGGGGTGCATCCCCATCTGAATCTTAGTTGAACTTACACCCTCAAGGGGTACCTCGTCCAGGAGCGTGCAGCCGTTATCTCCAACTTAAAGAAGTTGGAGTGTTACGGATGCTAGCTATCGGATAAATTTAGTTATTACATCTTAAAAAGTAAATTTTTTCTTAACTTTTAAGATACAATATACATAATATGAATATTATTGTCAATATACAATCTTTTGTAAATTACTTTGAAATAATTTGTGTAAACTTTGAAAAATACTGCTTGTCCTGCTTTTTTGTTGATTATCTAATTTCTTTAACTTATCAATTGTTATATCACCGTTCATAATTCCATCATAACCATTTTCTCCCTGATATAACTTTTGTAATATTTATCTGGAACTACTTTATGAATACCCAACAAATGCGGCAAATTTTCTGTGTAGAATCTTATTTTTAATTCAAATCCATTATTAAGTTTATATTCATACATATTCTTAGCAAGAATTTCATTATAAAACTCTAGTATAGATTTTAAGTTGTATTCATCATGGCGCAGCTGTTTAATAATTTCACTTTTATCAACTTTCAATAACTTCTCTAAAAGTGGTGCAGCCAACAAAACCGACAAATCCCACGTTAAGGAATATTGTTTCATAAACCATAGATTAAAACATAAATCACCCAGAGCCTAGCACATTTCTAAGCTCTGGGTGATTTTTATAGGGGATAAAAAATTCCTTAGCTTATTTTATTTTCGTTCATTAAATCTAGGAAGGTGTCTTCTAGTGTCTTCACTTCTTCTTTAACGCTGTAGAACTTTATATGGTTTTTAACCAAAAGTTCCATGATAACTGGGATGAAATCCTTATCTGCATCCACATAAACCTTAGAGTCTTCAAGCTTCTTTACAGTAATATTATTATTCCTAAGTACCTTTGAAGTTTCAAGAGTATCTTCAACTTCTATAGCCACTTCGCTTACAGCTGTAGCTTTATCCTTTGTTAAATCAATGGTGTCTATTATGGCTCCATTTTTTATGATTATAGCTTTGTTACAAAGCTTCTCTAGCTCTGATAGGATGTGGCTAGAGATTAAAACTGTTATGTTTCTTTCCTTTGCTATGTTTTTAATGTACTCACGAAGTTCATGAATACCTGTTGGGTCAAGGCCGTTGGTAGGCTCATCTAAAATTAAAAGCTCTGGATCTGAAAGAAGGGCTTGAGCTATGCCAAGTCTTTGTCTCATTCCTAAAGAATATCCTTTAACCTTCTTCTTTAAAGCATCTGAAAGGCCCAAAAGTTCTGCAGTTTTAAGCACCTTTTGTTTGTCACGAACCCCATTAAGCTCTGCAAAATACTTTAAGTTTTCAAAGCCTGTCATGTAGGGATAGAAGCTTGGTGTTTCTATAACACAGCCAATGGATCTTTCTCCTTGAAACCTAACCTTTCCTTCATACCTTTTTGTAAGCCCTACTATTATTCTCATAAGAGTGGTCTTTCCTGCACCGTTAGGTCCAACAAGTCCCACTATTTCTCCTTTGTTAAGGGTAAAAGATACCTTATCTAACGCCTTTTGGTTATTAAATTCTTTCGATATTTTTTCTAATTCTAAAACCTTTGTCATTTTCAAAACCTCCATTATTTTTTATTTTAAATTTCTAATCTATGTGTATTTTTAAATCTTACTTTTCTATATTTTCTTTATTCAAACCATAGTACTGGTGGTACTAAATTTTCATCATACTTATTTATTAAGGCGTAGCCAAAGCCTGCAAGGCCAATCATAAGTCCCATGGCTTCAGTTCCACAGTAAACACCTTTGTTCCAGCGTGGCTTTATAAGCAATTCAAACATTTCCTTAAAGGTATTTTCACACCTATTTTTTAAGTTTTCATCCTTTAAAACCTTGGCTGCATATTGAAGAATTGATAGGTTTCCTATATCTCCATGGCAGTAACAAGGGTTGTTTCCAAAGCACTTGTTTATGGTAGTGTCCATAGCATTTTCAATTTCTTCATCTATATAATCATCGTGATATCCAGCTTCCTTTAGCATTAGTCTGCTTAGTAAAATACCAGGAGCACCATGACACCAAGCAAGAGCTGCTCTGTCCTTTGTATGTGAAGATTTCCAGTTCTTCTGCTGTGGCAAATATAAATGTCTTTCATAGTTTAGAGCCTTAACAATTAAATCTTTTATCTCCTCATCCTTTGTTATGCTCCAAAGCTTTCCAAGGTAAGCTGCAATACCAGCGTTGCCATGAGCAAAACCAGTGGAAGGTACATAAATTCCACCTGAACCCCAGGCTACAGAATCTCCAAAATACTCTACTGCATTTTTCTTTAAATGCTTATAATTTGCCATTGCAAGATCTAAAACTGTATGTTTTAAATCCTCATCCTGAGTATCCTTGTAGATACTTAAAAGCACTCCAATGGCTCCTGCAGCTCCACCAATAACATCCAAAGATTTATCTCCATCTATTAACTTATAAAGAATTGAGATATTTTCCTTAATTACATCCAAAGCTCTCTTATCTCTTGTGTTCTTATAAAACTTTGACAAGGCATAAAAGCAGCCTGTAGCCCCATTAAAAGGCCCTGTTAAGTATGGTATGCTGCCATCTAATCTCTTTATGGTCTTTATGGAAGACTCCATAGCCTCCATGGCTGTATTTATATATTTATAATCCAAAACTAAAGAACCTAACTGCCCTAAAAATAAGGCTATACCTACATTTCCATCGTATAAATTATCTCCCACAGGACTTAGTGACCAGGTTCCTTCCTCCCTGCCTTCTAAAACTGTGCTTATCCAGGTTCTGTCCTTTCCTTCCTTGCTTTCTCCCACAATGCTTCTCTCAAGAATATAATCCCCTATGGTTTGTGCAAGCTCTAAATATCTTTGCTTTGGTAAATCCACAGCCTCAGTGTTATCTGAGAATTTAATAGGAGTCAAATCCTTGTTACTATTAGTGTTCTTTGCAATAAAGGACATATCTATAAAGTTAAGCTGCATATTCATATCCTTATTGCTAAAGTGTGAAATCTTTGATAAAACCTTATCCATTGGGCTCTTATCAAGCTCTAGGTTTATATCCTCATCCATTGAATTATGAATTCTATTAGAATCTATATATGAGTAAAAATAAGGGACATCCCCCATTAATATGTCATGAATTTCTGAAGACACAATCTTCTTAAATTTCTTCTCTATATTTATTCCAAGCCTATGAAGAAGAATTTCTCTGTGAATCTTATCCCTAAAGAAATCTGGATGATGGCTAGTTTTTATAAGCTGGCCATACAAATAAGTAGGTCTTAGAATAAATCTATTTTTCTTTCCTTTGAAAGTATTTTCTACAACTCTTATAACTTCATTTTTATTCTCTAGCATAAACTTATAAATTGAAATGAAGCCCTGTCTTATATAATCAAGATAATCCTCAGACTTTTGAAGCTTTCCGTTAATCTTTGGATTATTATTTTGAACGGTTATAACTCCATAGCCTTCCTCAAGCTTAAGCTCATCAGTGTGAAAGTTCTTAAGCTGCAAGAACTTGAAAGGTGAGACCTGATCCTCCACTGCACTTAAACCACTAACATCCACTGTAAGCTCTGTTTCATCAGAAATACCGCTGATTTTTTGAGGCAAAAATCCTATGGAATATACTGAAGAATCTATAATCTCATAAGCCACCTCATGAGAGCAAAAGAATTCTTGTTCCATAAGTACCACAGAAGAATGGAAAAGTGCCTCAAGGTCTATAATCACAGGGTGTTTCCCCATGGCAATTATGTTTTCATGATGAATGTCCTTAGCATTTAAACTGTAAAGAATCCCTAAAAGCCTTCCTATATTAAAGTAAAAATCCTTAACTTCCTCAGTGTCATTACACTGATCATAGCTTATAAACTCAGTCCAGCCGTACTTTTCTCCATTTATAATCTTCATTATATAAAGCTTCTCATGATTATCTATGTGATTTTTATTTATCCAAGTTAAAAACTTATTAAAACCTTCCTCAAGCCCTAAAATCCTTGGCTTGAAAACAACCTTCTCACCGTTTGAGAATTTTATTATAGATACGGTTTTTCCATTGTTATGACTGTCCCCTAAGGAAGACTCTATTTGCTGAATCTTAATATCTTCCTTGGTGTTTAAGATTTCTTCTTTGATTCTAGAAAGGTTCTTATCTGTTTCCTTAAGCATATCTAAGATAAAGTCAAAGGCAAGCTCTGCCCTGTTAACCATCACGTTATACAAATGAAAATACTCCTTATATAACTGGCTTAGGTAATTCTTGTTGTTTAGCAAGGTATAAACAAAGTAATCATATCTTTCCTCCTTGCTTTCCCCCTTTAAGTCCTTCCTCATTCTTGCTATGTTAATCTCAAGAATCAAGGTTCTTTGAGAGAACTCAAACAAGCCTGTAGCCACAAGCTCTGTAATGTTCTTAAGGAACAAATCTCTATCTTCTAAAATCTCTAAGCTTTTTATCTGATTATAAAACTTATCTATGTAAAGATTTATAATAGGTCTGTGAAAATAGTAAAAAGGAACTGTGTCTTGAAGCTCTGAATCTAAAGCCTTTAAAAGCTTAGAATCCTCCAAAGCTAAAAGCTCATCCACTTCTATTTTTGGTTCCTCATTATAATTTCTTATAAACTCCTCAGCCTTCCCTAAATCTATGTCTGACATGTCCTTTAATAAGGTCTCCAATTTTTCCATAGAGTCAAACTCTCTAAAAAGACTTAACCAATATGCTTTAACATCCTCACAGCTTATTTTCTTATTTTCTAAAATCATAACAAAATCCCCCTAACAAAGAATTAATATATTGTAAATATACCATTTCCTTACTAGGGGGCTGTTTTTTTATAATATAAGGCTGCTTTCTTGTAAATAAGCTTAAAAACTTAGTTTTTTCGATGTCGGTTGTTATGGAAAAGGGGGCGGTAATTACTAACCCCAAACTTGTCCATATATGTTAATTATGCATTTTATACTCTTCTCAAACATATAAGTAATAGTCATTAAAAACCTGGAGGAAAGGTAATTGAAAATTAATAAAGATGGTTATTTGGTACGTATGAATCGCAACTTTAAAGATGAAGAAATGCCTAATGGTGCTAATGGGAAATGTATGGAAGTAAGCTTTACCTACGGAAATACTAAAGAAGACGCAATTAGGTATATATTATCTGACACCTCATTAAATATTGTGAGAGGTGAAGGTATTGAAAACACCAGTGTTAAAAATATAGGAATAAACAACATAAAGGAAGATCCAACAAAAACTAATAAGCATCATTGCCTTGTTAGTAACGTATTAATAAAAAAATTAACAGGTTGTTTAAGATGTGAAGATTCAGTACCAGAATAAAATTACTGATCTAATATATGTAATTTAAAATTTATAAATATAAAATTGGAGGTAACATTATGCCTGATCAACAAATAGAAGTTAAAGATAAAGGATGGCTAGCTTACTTTTCTCTACTAAAAAATTTGATTGAAAATAATGATATAAGTAGCCCTGCAGGAAGCAACTTTGTTATTCAGTTTTGTGATCCAAGCTTTTCTAATAAAATAGAGTCTTCAACATATAATCAAGTTACTGATTATAGACCTTTCAATGGAACTGATATTTACTCAGCAGCCACTGCAATAAGTATTAAGAATGCTTATGTCGGTTTCTTAAAAGCTGTTAGAGATATAATAAAAAAAGATGAATACCCTGATGACTATAATGATGTCAATGATCTTATAAAGAAAATAACTGAAGAAAATGAGCCATTCTCCACTATCCAGGGTCTTGACTCAACAATTTCAGATTGGAAAAATAACTACGATCAAACGGTGGAAGAATCTATTGAATTGAAGTCTGGAAAACTTACAGATTTTACAGCAGTTATGAGTGAAGCTGATGTGGGCTTTCAAAAAGGAATTGTTAAAGTTGATATTAACGGATCAGGCAATTTCGAATACAGAAATGCAGAACAATACAACTTTATGTCCATCGAAATTAAAACTTCAATTAAATCATTTCCAATTCAACGATCAAATTTAGACTGGTCATGGATAGATAACTATAAAGATCAATTAAATGATAAAGCAAAAAATGTTTTTGATGAAGATAACGGTGGATTATCACTTATTCCTACAGAATTAGTGATCGCATGGAGACCACAAATTACATTAAAAGTCTCTCGTGAAGATGGAC